>JBHHXF010000156.1:0-7732 GCA_046756905.1 Anaerolineae bacterium
ACGGGGATCTGACGATCCCCTTGGAGCCGGAATTTCAATAGCTGACAAAGCGAAACATTTTCGCGCCACACTCGGGACACGCGCCTCGGACGGCTGGCCGGCCATCGGAGGTCGCTGTTGGCTCCGGGTCCTGGATTGGCCGCTTGGCCCGGCAGCGGGCACAGTAGGCCAGCAGCGGCTCATCGCCGTCAACGGCCTGCTGCGCGTGAACGAGGACATCCTCAACATCTTCCTGTGCCGGCGGAGCAGATTCGGAGGTCGCCGGTTCAGCCCCGGGCAGATCATCTTCCGCCCCGCTGCCCCATGGCAGCTCCGGCAGCGGGATTTGCACCGATGTCGGCCATTCTTTCTCTGGCAAGACCTGGCCAGCCTGGCCGAACCGCCACCAAGCCACCGCCCAGCCAACTATCACGCCAACCAACACACCTGCCATAAACCTTCGCATTGTTAGAACTCCCTCCTTTTTACCACTCCACCGCAGCGCGCTCGTCCAGAATCTGCTCATAGGCTCGCACTGTTTGTCCGGCTACATACTGCCAACTGAAGAGAGTGCGAATCTTGTTGAATGCGGTCTCCGTCCAGGTTGAAGCTTGATCGGGATGACGTAAAATGTGCCGGACGGCCCACGCCAGCGATTCAGGATTGCCGGGCTCGTGCGTCAGTCCGGTTTCATACGCATCAACCACTTCAGCCAACCCACCGGTGTTCGAAACTACGACAGGCGTGCCGGCAGCCATCGCCTCCAGAGCAACAATCCCGAACGGTTCATATAGACTAGGAAACACCGCCACGTCTGCGACACGATAGAGCCGGTCGCGATCATCATCCGACACGAAACCAACGAAGTCAAAGCTATGGGACACGTCCAGGCGGTATGCAATTTCTTGCAGCGTGGCATACATCGGCCCGCGTCCCGCAATCACGAATCGGACATCGGGGAACTCCGCGAGAATGTCAGGTGCTGCTTCCACCAGCGTGTGAGCGCCCTTCTCATGAACGAGCCGGCCCACATGAAACAGAATAATCTCATCTGCGCCGGCAAATCGACGGCGAAACGACGCCAGCTCCGCATCGTCGAAGCGCTGGTAGATCGAGACATCCACGCCGTTGGGAATGATGTCCAGCTTGTTGGACGGAACCCGAAAGAAGCTACCCAACTGGCTACCCATATATTGGCTGGCCACAATAAGCCGCCACGCCTCGAAACACAACTGCCATTCGATGTAATCAATGGCGATGGAGAGGGAGCTGTGAACGGATCCCCCGCACCGGCCACGCTCCGTGGCATGGATCGTAGCCACCAGAGGCCAGCGATACTCATGTTTGAAGTGAAAAGCGCTGAGCGCGACCAACCAGTCGTGAGCATGAATCAGATCAAATGGGCCATACTCGTCGACAACGGCTTCAGCGTGGTGGGTCATCCGGCTATTAGCTTCGTGGGCATCAGTCACAATATTTCCACTTTCCCAAGAGGCCGGCTCTACACGGTGAATAGTTACGCCGCTTTCCACTTTTTCGACAGCCTCCCCGCCGTTGAGTCGCGGAGTCACCAGGTGCACATCTATGCCCTGCCGCGCCAGCGCAGGAACCAGCGCCGTAACGTGGTTACCCATCCCCCCGTTTATGTGAGGCGGATATTCCCATGAGAACATGAGAACCCGCAATTCATCGACGGAATTTCTCAATGTTGGCGTTTTGCTCCTCTAGTGTCCTTGCGAAGACGTGTGAACCATCGCCGGCCACATCGTTGGCTACGAAGTAGTAGTAGTCAGTCTCTGCCGGCTCCACCGCCGCCTGCAGCACAGCCGCACCCGGATTGCAGATTGGACCCGGCGGCAAGCCGACGTGAGTGTAGGTGTTGTACGGCGAATCCACCTCCAGATCCTCCAGATACAACGGTCGCTTCCACCACTGCCCAGCATCCTCCTGGTAGCCGAGGGCATACTGAATGGTAGGGTCGGCATTCAAATACATACCAGTATCGATCCGGTTGTGAAACACGCCGGCAATTATGGTGCGCTCTTCGGACACCTGGGCCTCGCGTTCCACAATCGACGCCAGAGTGACGGCTTCATAGATCGAAAGTCCTTGCGCCTCGGCCCCCTTTCGCATATCAGGCCCGAATCGCTCACCGAATGTGGTCAGCATTCGATCAATAACGTCGGCCGCAGTGGCATCCACCGCGAACTCGTAAGTATCCGGGAAAAGATAGCCTTCCAGTGATGTGATGCCCTCGGGGCGATCAGAAAGGAAATCGTATCGCCGATCTGAGGTAGTCTTGGGATCGAATCCAGCCCCCGTCCGCACAAGTCTGAGAAATGCATCGGGGTTAGCCAGTCCGGTATCCGCCAGTAGGTCGGCAATCTGTTCCGCCCGCCACCCTTCGGGAATGGTGAGCATCACCGTCGCCGGCCTGCTTCCTTCCTGAAAGGCGCCCATTATTTCGGCCATGCTCATATTGCGGCGCAGTTGATAGTCTCCGGCCTCAAGCTGCGTGTCCAGACCCCGAATCCGCAGCAACACCCGGAAGAGATTCGCGTCCCGGATCAGCTCTTCGCTCTCTAACCGCTCGGAAATCTGCGTCGCCGTTTCACCCGGAAGTACTGTGAACGTTACGGGGGTAGGATCATCGCTCAACGGAGCCTGGGCATCTTCCCCTTCGAATCGCAGATACGCCCCCAACACGGAATCTTGGATGTCGGAGAAGCTCGGTAGCCTTACCGGCCCGGGAGCCGACTCACCACTCTCGCGAGTTATGTCATGCGGGGCGAAGTTCTGCCAGGCCCACACTGGCACGGCAATCACGCCTATCAGCCCAATAATGGCCAGCAAGGCGCGCATGATACGCCGAACTGGCCCCCGTTTAGGCTCCATGAACTGGTTCAACTCACTCATAGTTATCTTCGTCTTCGTGTCCCAGGGACGCCCGCAGCCGGCGGGCATCCAGATAATCTTGTAAAATCACTGCCGCGGCCACCGCATCGATTCTCGACTTTTGTTCTCGCGTGGACTGCCCCTGCTCCGTCATCAAGCGCGCCGCCGTAACTGTCGACAGGCGCTCATCCCACATCTCTATCGGGACCTCTGTAGCCGCCTCCAATATCTCGACAAAGCCTTCGACAGCTTGAGCTTGAGATCCGATCTTGCCACTCAACAATCGTGGGTACCCAACGATCAGCCGGCCCGCGTCCTGTTCATCCAACAACGCTAAAATCTGGGTAGCGGCCTCCTCGTCGGTTTTACGGTGCACGACCGTCAGGGTGCGCGCGATGATACCCAGCGGATCGCTCACCGCTACACCGATGCGCCGCTCACCAACGTCCAACGCCATGATTCGTTTCATCAATTCCAACTTATCCGATACGGGTGGTGTCGTTCCGAATGATCACATCGATCCGCATGGGCAGCCACGGCAGACGCCCCCGCCAACTCCGCGACATGTGTATGATGGGGGAAGTGGTCAGTGGGAACTGCTCTTGCAACAAGATAGACGCCTCTTCGAGGGGCCGGCCTCGCACTGCATTTTTTATGTCATGTTCTGGAATACGTGCCTTAGCCGCTGCTGTAGCTTGAGCACGCAATTGAACCACCCCATCCGCAACATCTAGCACTGGCCCTACCTCTGCCTTGAGGCTGTCGGCAACTACCATCTCACTGGGTGGAATCTGCATGCGAAGTATCTCCTCGACAAGCTGCCGCGCTTGATCGAACTGCACTGCCGTCCCAGATGCACGAACCTTGAGATGAACGGAGATGACATCGGAGACGGCCTCGGCCTGTTCCGAGAATGACTCGTCGATCACCTGGACCTCGATGGAGTCGTCGATCAATGTCTCTCCGTCGTGTACGCCAGCCTTCAAAACCTGGAGCGCCTCCTGGCGAGTGCGTTCGAATAGTGCTCCTCGCACCCGAATGCGCTCCTCCTGGGTCACCAGGCCCACTCTACTCACGGTGCCACCGCTCATTGGTTGATCATTGACTACAGCGACGGGCAGACCAAGGCCTGGGTCGACCATGGTTACGGTGTAGGCCGGCACGTTCCCGCCAAGGCCCGGTTCCAACGCTTCCACCGGAACGCGCGCCGTGGCGCCAGCCGGTCCCGACACAGTAACGCTCTCCTGCGTACGAAACGGTACGCCTGTCCCGCCGTTGCTGCTGACGATGCTGCCGGCGGGGATCACGACTTCCGTCTCACTCTGATTGACGAATACCACCGTTCCGCGCGCCGGCGCGTCCGGAACATCAATGCGAGCCGCCGTCGGCTCACGCATCTCACGCTCCAGCGTCACCTCCAGCCGGCGCGCCGGTATCCGACGCCCAGCCACGTCCACGACCGTCAGACCTGGATCCGCCTGGATTTCGACCGTCGTCTCTAGCGAAACAATCAGTGGAGTTATTACAACCGTGGCGTGGGGTAAGACCAGTATCGCCACAGCCATGCCGAGGGCCAGGAGAAAAACCGCCAACGCCAGGGAAGACCAGGAGAGAACAGGGGATTGGGGATAGGAGACCTGTCCTGAGATCCCTCCTGATGGTTCGACAGGCTCACCACGGCGGCTTGTCAAAGCGACGTCCTGAGCTTGTCGAAGGGGGCCCGGCCGAAGGATGGGAGATGACGCTGACTTCATTTGAGCGTGACTCGCCGACTGCCAGGCGCCATCCAGTCGCCAGGACACTCGGAGGCCAACCTGGCCGGCCATCACGCGCGTCGCGCTATCACGTGTGACGATTGTAAGGTTCAGTCCAAGATCGTCTGCTGTTCGACGCAGCAGCGTCAGTGGGAGCCGGTCGCGAAGCCTCTTGTTGGCTTTTGGCAAATACAGGTAGACTTGCCGGCTCCGCGCATGGGCCAACCGCGCCAGGACCTGCTCCGGTTCCTCAGTGGGCCCTATTGTCAGGACATCTACCATCGGGCTTCGTACTGACGACTTCAACCTTCACTGATTAAGCGCCTGATTGACTAACTCCTGCACCTGGGCCAGCGCTTCGCCCAACCGGCTGGCATCTTGACCGCCGGCCTGGGCCAGCGTCGGCCGCCCGCCCCCACCGCCGCCGACCACCTCGGCCACCTGTTGAACGAGATCGCCGGCATCCAATCCCTTCGTCACGAGATCAGACGTCACCGCAGCCACTAGTTGTGGCTTGCCGTTGATGACGCTGCCCAGAACAATCACGCCAGAGCCCAACCTGGCTCGCAAGACATCTATGCGCTCGCGCAGGCTGGCCATATCTGTCGCTTCAACCCTGGTCGCCAAAACGTTGATCCCGTCGAGGGAAACCGACTGACTGAGCACAGACTCGGTTTCATACAACGCCACACGCTGCCGCAAACGATCTATCTCCCTCCGCTGCTCCCGCAGTTCGGTCATCAGCCCACTCAACCTGGGCTTCAGATCGGTCAAATCCTGAACACCCAAGACGCTAGCCACATCTTGGAGAAGTTCAACTCGCTCACGCACATATCGCTCGGCCCCCCGCCCTGTCAGCGCCTCGATGCGCCGCAGGCCGGCCCCGACGGAGCTCTCGCCAGTGATGACGAACTCGCCAATTTGACCCGTGCGATCAAGATGTGTGCCGCCACACAGCTCGCGGCTGTAGTCGTCAATGGCAACCATGCGCACGCGTTCACCATATTTCTCGCCAAAGAGCATCATCGCTCCCTGCTGACGAGCCTCCTCCATCGTAGTATAGCGTGGCTGAACTGGCAGGTCAGCGCGGACCCTCTCGTTTACTTGCTGCTCAATCTCCTTCAGTTCCTCGTCAGTGAGCGCCGCGAGATGCGCAAAATCGAAGCGCAGTCGATCAGGCGCCACCAGCGACCCCCGCTGTTGGGCATGCCGACCCAGAGTTTGTTGCAACGCCTTATGCAGCAGGTGGGTGGCGGTGTGGTTGCGCATGATGTCCAGGCGACGTTCAGTATCGACCTGCGCTTCAACCAGGTCACCCTGCGCGATTGCGCCGCTGGTGACGTGTCCGTAGTGTACGATCACCCTTCTGATCGGGCTGCGTGTATCTTCGATGGTCACAGTGCCGGCCGGCGCGATGATCCGGCCCGTGTCTTCTACCTGGCCTCCCGCTTCAGCGTAGAAGGGTGTGCGATCCAGCACGATCTGGACCTCCTGGCCCTCGGTCGCCCGTTCCACAGGCTCGCCATCGTGAACCAGAGCCACCACGCGCGCGTCGCTGACCTGGGTAGTATCATAGCCCTGGAACTCGGTCGGCGGGAGTTCGAGCCGGCGATAGACCTCCTGCTCTTCCGTGACCTCGAATTGCCCTTCTACACGCGATCGCTCCCGATGGGCTTCCATCTCCTGCTCATAGCCGGCCCGATCTATCGTCATGCCGTGCTCATCAGCCACGTTTTTCGTCAGATCGACGGGGAAGCCATAGGTATCCCATAGCCTAAATGCGTCCCTCCCAGGCAGCTCCGTCTGGCCCTGGGACTTTAGACCTGAGATTACGTCACCCAGAATGATCAGACCGGTACCCAGTGTCCGTTCGAAACGACGTTCCTCCTCCGTGACCACTTGCTTGATCCAGTCCTCCTGCTCACGGAGTTCGGTGTAGTGACCGCCCATAGTCTCGATCACGCTGTCGGCCACCTGCGCCAGGAAGGGCCCGCTGAACCCAATCTCCTTCCCATACCGCATGGCACGCCGCATGATGAGCCGCATGACATACGCTCGCCCTTCGTTGCCGGGCATCACGCGGTCGGCAGCCAGAAATGTCATAGCACGACCATGGTCCGCGATAACGCGGTAGCCGACGATGTGCTCTTCCCGCTCAGCATCCGTATGCCCCAGCAACTCCTGCACACGATCCATGATGTCGGTGAACAGATCGGTCTCGTAGTTGCTGTAGACCCCCTGGAGCGCGGCCACCAGTCGCTCCAGCCCCAGGCCGGTGTCCACACCGGGGGCCGGCAAGGCGGTGCGCGTGCCATCTCTCGCCTGATCGAACTGCATGAAGACCAGGTTCCACAGCTCAAGCCAGCGTCCACAGTCGTTGTCCAATAGGACGCTGCAATCGTCCCGCCCGCAGGTGCAGCGCTCCGGGCCGAAATCGTAGTGGATTTCACTGGTCGGTCCGCACGGCCCGACATCGGCCATCATCCAAAAGTTCGTTTTCTCGCCCATGCGATAGACGCGTTCGGGAGCCACTCCAACGCCATTAACCCAGATATCGAGCGCCTCATCATCATCTTCAAAGACGGTGTAGTAGAGCCGGTCCGGTGGAATACCGTAAACATCGGTCAGCAACTCGTAGGCGAAGTGAATCGCCCCTTCCTTGAAATAGTCCCCAAAGGAGAAGTTGCCCATCATTTCAAAGAAGGTATGATGACGCGGCGAGGGCCCGACATTTTCCAGGTCGTTGTGTTTGCCGCTCACCCGCATACACTTCTGGGCTGTCGTCGCGCGCGTGTAGCCGCGATCTTCGAGGCCCAGGAAGGAGTCCTTGAACTGGACCATGCCGGCGTTGGTAAAATAGAGCGTCGGGTCATCCGGCACCAGCGAGGAGCTTCTAACCCGCGTGTGGCCATGCTCCTCGAAATATTTCAAGTATTGCTCGCGAATTTCCGCACTGGTTATCATCGTCTTCACCTCACTGGATTGTATCGAAATCAAGCCAAGAAGTCAATCCCAAGAAAAAACGCCCGTCCGCAAGGACGGGCGAAAATACCCGTGGTACCACCCTGGTTCGGCGTGGGGAGTGGTCGCGATAGTGATAGCGA
>JBHHXF010000157.1:0-7718 GCA_046756905.1 Anaerolineae bacterium
CAGGTGACCGTGCTCATCAATGCCCCTAAGCTCCCTATGGCCCTCTTTACTTCTTTCATTATACTCCGAGGATGCTGCTAAAGCAAGGGTAGGGAGGGTAAAGGCGGAGCGCAGGGGCGAGGCAGGTCGGCGTAGGGGCGAGGCAGGTCGGAGAGAGATTGCACTTGCAGTTGAGCGTTCTCTCCGATCTGCCTCGCCCCTACATCGGCGCTCTGCCCCGACGGGGCGACGTTGCGTTTGCCAACGCCGGCACTTTCTAGTAAACTCTATCCGCAGAGGCGAAAGGACACGTATGACACAGTTGCTATTGATTCGGCACGCGGTAAACGACTGGGTGGGAACGAATCGGCTGGCCGGCTGGACGCCAGGCGTGCATCTGAATGAGGAGGGCCGGCAGCAGGCCGAGGCGCTGGCGCGCCGGCTGGCCGGCGTCGAGCTGAAGGCCATTTACTCCAGCCCGCTGGAACGCACCATGGAGACGGCTGAAGCCATCGCACGACCCCACGGCCTGCCTGTTTCCATCCGCCAGGGCATCGGCGAGGCGCGCTACGGCGAATGGACCGGCCAGAAGCTGGAAGACCTGGCCAAGACCGAGCTGTGGAGAATCGTGCAGTTCCATCCCAGCGGCGCCCGTTTCCCGGGCGGCGAGGCCATGCGCGAGATGCAGGCGCGCGCCGTCGCCGAGATCGACGCCCTTCGGGCGGAGCACCCTGAGGGTACGATTGCCGCCGTATCCCATTCCGACGTCATCAAAGCTATCATCGCGCACTACGCCGGCCTGCACCTGGACCTGTTCCAGCGTCTCGCCGTCAGCCCGGCGTCGCTGAACATCCTGTTTTTCAGCAAGATGGGTCCGCGACTGGTTCGACTGAACGATACGAGCCACATTGGAGAGGCGGATGGGAAAGGGCGCACGTCGGCGGTTCAAGCATTGGCGCCTGAGGAATACCTGTGACCAGTAATCAGTAATCAGTTATCAGTGTACAGTTTTGCCTGTTACTGATGACTGATGACTGATGACTGATGACTGGTCACTGGTAACTGGAAAAGGTGAATTGAAGAATGCCAGAGTTCGTTTACGATCTTGACCCGGCCAGTTTTATCACAATTGGAGCGCTGGGGCCACCAGGCCAGCGCACTTTCTACCTTCAGGCGACCCAGGGGAGCATCGTCGTCTCTTTGATCATTGAGAAGGAGCAGGCTCAGGCGTTGTCTTCGAGTCTCGACCAGCTTCTGGAAGCTCTGGAGAAGCGGTATCCGCAGGGGGAGGGGGCAGTGCAGGATGTCAACTACGACATGGCGTTACTACAGCCGGTGAATGGGCTGTGGCGTGTCGGTCAGATGGGGCTGGGTTATGATGAAGCGGCGGACCTGATCATCCTTGTGGCCCAGGAGTTGATCTTTGAAGAGGATGATGAACTGGAAGAGCCGGAGGTAGTGCGGCTTACCGGTACACGCCGGCAGATGGAGGCGCTGAGCAGACATGCTACGTCGATAGTGGGCCAGGGCCGGCCCTTGTGCCCGCTGTGCCACAATCCCAAGGACCCTCAGGGCCACTTCTGCCCGCCTAGCAACGGTCACCGGGATCCGGTCGAGTTGTAGGGGCGAGGCAGGTCGGAGAGCACGTTCGTTTTCAAATGCAACCCCTCTCCGACCTGCCTCGCCCCTACAGGCAACAGGAAGACACATGGAGGAAAAAGCGGAAACCTCTGGCGCTGGCCGGCAAATGACAGTGGACCAGGTGCTGGATCTACTGGGGCATGGCGAGCTTGAGATGGAGGGTCTGCTCCCCTGGAGTTCTAACTACACCTTCCTGGCGACTATCTCCTATAATGGTACGCGCAGCCTGGTCGTCTACAAGCCGCGCAGCGGTGAGCGGCCCCTGTGGGACTTTCCGGAGGGGACACTCTATCTGCGGGAGGTGGCCACGTTTGTTGTGAGTCAGGCGCTCGGCTGGTCCTACGTGCCGCCGACCGTTCTGCGGGAAGGTCCCCACGGCGTAGGCTCGGTGCAGCTTTACATCGACGCCGACCCGGAGGAGCATTACTTCACCCTACAAGATCGGTTCGTCGATGACTTCCAGCATCTGGCCGCCTTCGACTACGTCATCAACAACGCTGACCGCAAGAGCGGTCACTGTCTGTTGGGGTCCGACGGGCGAATCTGGACCGTCGACCATGGAGTAACTTTCCACACGTTGCCCAAGCTGCGGACGGTGATCTGGGACTTTGCTGGCCAGCCCATCCCCCACCCCATCCTCGACGATCTGGAAGCCTTACGCCGGCAGCTCACCCAGGGGGACCCCGTTCAGAGCACGCTGGCGCTTCTTCTCAACGACGATGAGTTGGCCGCCCTGCGGCGACGCGTGAGCGACCTGCTTGCCAGCCGTGTCTTCCCCTCGCCCGACCCTGGCCGCCGGCACATTCCCTGGCCGCCGGTCTGACGGGTGCAGGTTTCACGCAAGAAGCTCGGAGCTTCACCCTCCCCAGAACCTCCAACCTTCAACCTTCGACCTTCCAACCTTCAACCTGTTGGTCCATCGCCGGCACGTACATTCCCTCGACGTATTCCTTCACCATCCGCCGCATGGAGAAGCGAGGCGCGCAGGTCCGAATCGATGCCTTGACGACACGTAACCAGCCGTGGGGAACCCCATCCGCATCGCGGTCGTAAAATAGGGGCACAATCTCGTTTTCCAGGATGTGGTAGAGAGACGCGGCGTCGGCGGCATCCTGCGTATCCGGGTCGGCATTTTCCATCGCCGTCCCGATAGCCCATCCATTGGTGCCATCGAAAGCCTCGGGCCACCAGCCGTCTAACACGCTGAAATTTGGCGCGCCGTTGAGCGCTGCCTTCTGGCCGCTGGTGCCGCTGGCCTCCAGGGGCCGGCGCGGGTTGTTGAGCCACAGGTCTACGCCCCGGACCAGGTAGCGCGCGACGTTGATGTCGTAGTTCTCGACGAAGATGATCCGATGCTGGAATCCGGGGTGCCTGCACAGCTCCACAATGTGCTTGATGAGCGCCTTGCCGGGGTCATCGGCCGGGTGGGCCTTGCCGGCGAAGATGATCTGCACCGGCCGGCCCGGCTGATTCAAGATTCGCTGGATGCGGTTGAGGTCCCGGAAGATCAACGTGGCGCGTTTGTAGGAGGCGAACCGCCGCGCGAAACCGATGGTTAGCGCCTCGGGGTCCAGCATTTGCTCGGCGACTGCGATCTCGTCGAGAGACGCCAGATTGCGTTCCCGCTGCCGGCGAACCCGTTGGCGCAGGTAGTTGATCATCATCTGCTTCCGCTGGCGGTGTATTCGCCACAACTCGGCATTAGGAATCTCTGCGACGGCATCCCAGGTGGCCGGCTCATCCAACCGTTCTTCCCACCCCTCGCCGAGATGACTATCGAAAAGGTTCGCCATCTCAGGCGCCAGCCAGGTCTTCGTGTGTACACCGTTGGTGATGTGGCCAATCGGCACGTCCTCCACCGCGCGATCAGGCCACAGCACCTGCCACATCTTGCGCGAGACGCGGCCGTGGAGCTCGCTGACGCCGTTGTAGCGGCCCGATAGCTTCAGGGCCAGCACGGTCATGCTGAAGCGGGCTTCTCCCCATGGCTGTTCGTGGTAGCCTAGGGCCATGAAGCCGTCGCGGTCCAATCCCATTTGTGGCCAGTAACCGCCGAAGTACTTCTCGACAACATCGAAGGGGAAAGCGTCATGGCCGGCCGGCACCGGCGTGTGGGTTGTGAAAACGTTGTGCGCAGTGATAGCCTTGCGAGCTTCGTCAAACGTCAGCCCTTCATCCTGAACCAGTTGCCTGACCTGCTCCAGGACCATGAAAGCGGAATGCCCTTCGTTCATGTGCCAGACCGTGGGCATGATCCCCAGGGCGCGCAGTGCCCGCACGCCGCCGATACCGAGCACAATCTCCTGAGAGATACGCATCTCCTGATCGCCGCCGTACAACCGGGCGGCCAATGTCCGGTCTGCACGGTCATTGGGATGCACGTTCGTGTCCAGCAGGAACAGCGGCACACGCCCTACCTGAATCTGCCAGACAGTTGCGTACACTTGTCGGCCAGGCAGATCCACCTGGACCACGATTTGCTCGCCCGAATCGTCGGTGGCCGGCAAGGCCGGTACGTCGAAGAAGCTCAGCTTCTCGTAGATCGCCTTCTGCTCGCCCCAGGGATCGATCTGCTGGTGGAAGTACCCCTGCGGATATAGGAAGCCGACGCCGACAAAGGGGAGCCCCAGATCGCTGGCCGCTTTGCAGTGGTCGCCGGAGAGGATGCCCAGGCCTCCGGAATAGATTGGAAGCGACTCGTGAAGGCCGAATTCCGCCGAGAAGTATGCGATGGTGTGATCCTCCAGATCGGGATAAGTGCGGTCAAACCATGTCTGATCGGGCTTCATGTAGGCGTCGAAGGCAGCCATTACCGTCCTGTAACGGGACAGGAACGTTTCATCGCTGGCTGCGCGCTCCAGCGCGGCCGGCCCGACCTGGTGCAAGAACCTCACCGGGTTGTGGTACACGTACTCCCACAGATCAGGATCGATGGCACTGTAGAGCCGGCGTGCTTCAGGATTCCAACTCCACCACAGATTGTAGGCCAGTCGGTCAAGCCGACTGAGCCTGGGTGGCAGCTTGGGAAGCTCGCCAGGGTTAAAGAAGTCCAATGTGACAACCTCCTGGGGACCATTGCGAATTATGGTTAAGTGTTATAGGCCGGCCATCAATTGTAGCGGGTTTTGGGGAATTTGCAAGTTGCGTGCTGCCACCCTCCCGCAGGTTGCAACGAGCAGCGGTCTCGCCCCTCAAACTGGAACTGAGAGCAACGATGCTCGGTCAGAGGATCCCTGAACCTGCGGGAGGGTGAGTCCCGTCTGCTTGCATGCGTCGCCCGTTTATGCTACACTGGCAGCGATTCCACCTGCCATCTGATCTTGCTCGCAAAGGACGTCGCAGACCATGAAGAAGAACGCGCGGTTAAGAATCCTGTTCCTCTCGGCCGAGGTTGTTCCTTACGCCAAGACAGGGGGGCTGGCCGACGTAGCCGGCTCGCTCCCCAAGGCCATCCTCCAGTTGGACCATGACATCCGGGTGGTCATGCCGGCCCACCGCCAGGTGGACAAACAACGTTTTGGGTTAGAGCCGGCCCTTGACCCGTTCCCAATCCCGATGGACCGCGAGACGCAGCCGGCCACGATCTATGGGTCGGCAATGGACGGTACAGTTCCCATCTACTTTGTGGAAAATGCCCACTACTTCGACCGCGAGAACATCTACGGCTACGACGATGATGCAGATCGCTTCATCTTTTTCTGCCGCGCAGCGCTGGAAATGTGCCGGCATATGGACTGGCGTCCGGACATCCTGCACTGCAACGACTGGCACACGGGCATCATCCCGAACTGGATGCACACGATTTACGGCGAAGACCGATTCTTCAACGATACCGCGACGGTTTTGACCATCCACAACTTGCAATATCAGGGCATCTTTGGTTGGCGTGCCCTGGAGGTGGCCGGCATTGCCGAGCACGGACTCGTCACACATCCCGAAGTGCCGTCTCACTTAAACGAGGCGGTTGACCTCCTGGCGCGCGGCATTCTCTTCGCTGACGTGATCAACACGGTCAGCCCGACGTATGCGCGAGAGATTCTAACGCCGGAGTTCGGCGAGGGGCTTGACCCACTGCTGCGTGACCGGCGCGATAGCCTGTTTGGTATTTTGAACGGTATTGACCCTGATGTGTGGGATCCTGCCTCAGGCCGGCAGATCGCTGTGGCGTACGATGTTGACTCCATGGACCGGCGAGTCGAGAATAAGCTGGCCCTGCAGGCCGAGTGTAACCTGTCCCAGAAACGGGACGTTCCGCTGATCGGGATCATCACGCGCCTGGCCGATCAAAAGGGCCTCGACATTCTCGAAGCTGCCATCGATCAGGTTCTGAGCCTGGACGTGCAGTTCGTGCTGCTCGGCACGGGGGACCCGCATTACCACGCTGTCTTCCGCCGGGTTGCCGACCGCTACCCCGACAAAGCGGCCGTCTCCCTGACCTTCAACGCGCCGCTGGCGCGGAAGATCTATGCCGGCAGCGACATGTTCCTCATACCCTCGCGGTTTGAACCCTGCGGCCTGGGCCAGATGATCTCCATGCGTTACGGCAGCGTCCCCATCGTGCGGGCAGTCGGCGGACTGGCCGATACCGTCCACGACTTCGACCCGCAGACCGGCGAGGGAAACGGCTTCGTTTTTCGGGACTACACGCCCCAGGCTCTCTTCGACGCCATTCTGCGAGCCATCGAAACGTACCAGGACGCCAACGCCTGGCGCCGGCTGCAAATTCGCGGCATGCAGGCTGACTTCTCATGGCACTCCTCGGCCCGGCAGTACGTCGATCTGTACCGGCGCGCGGGACAGTGATCAGTAAACAGTTGTCAGTGATCAGTGATCAGTATTTTGCTCGGCCTGGATTGTCAAATCCAGACCAAAGGCGACGAATCAACTCGAATTCAGCCAGTTCAGCCGCTGGATCGTTCGACCGAGCTCACGGCGAGGTCTGGCGATCCGGCGGGAGCGGCTGCGTAGCTGCGACTGATGACTGATGACTGATCACTGATCACTGGAATGGAGAGCCATGGAGATTGCGGCGCGCATTGCGGACCTCGAAGCGATCGTTGAGCACTTGCCTGACAATGCTCGCGAAGTATTCCACCGAGTTTTCCACGTATACACCTCGGTGGGACGCCTTGACCCGCCCGCGTCGATGCGTGTCTGGATCGAGAAGCACTTCGGCTCCGTTGACGCCGTGCGTACGCAACAGGTCGTCAAGGTGACCAACCTGGTGACGTGTGAGGGGGCTCTGTTCAACGAGCTGCGAGCCCGCCGGCCCATGCCTGACAAGGCCGGCCAGCGTTTTATCGAGCGTGCCCTGAATGGAAGCGACGACCCCTTCTGCAACCCACTGGAGAACACGCCGGCGGACCTGTTTGGGCGCGTGCGAGGCCGGCACGCCATCACTGCCAGCAACGTGGCCAAGGCGGACGCCTGGCACGGTGTCATCATATTCGAACGCCACAATCCCTTTGAGTTCACCGAGGATGACGTCATCGACTACGTGGACACGGCCCTCAGGTGGGCGCAGCAGGCCCACGCCCAGGAGCCGGCAGCGAAGTACTTCTTTTTCATCTGGAATTGCTCGTGGAAGGCCGGCGCATCCATCCTGCACGGTCACGCGCAGGCGACCCTCACCCAGGCCATGCACTACGCCAAGGTGGAGAAGCTGCGGCGCGATTCGTTGGCGTACGCACGGCAGCACGGCCGGAGCTACTTCGGCGATTTGTTCGACATCCACCAGTCGCTGGGAGTGGGTTTCCGCTGGCGAGACATCGGTGTCATGAGCTATCTCACGCCGGTCAAGGATGGTGAGACGCTGCTGGTGGCGGACAGCATGAGCGAAGACTTGCAGCGGGCGCTGTATCGGGTGTTGCGGGTGCGGCAGGATGGCCGGCGATTCCACAGCTTCAACGTCGCTCTCTACATGCCCCCCATCGCCGGCGTGGATGAGGAGTGGAGCCATTTCCCGACCATTTTTCGCATTGTGAGTCGCGGTGATCCCTTGAGTTTCACTACCGACATGGGGGCCATGGAGCTTTACGCTGCGTCAGTGATCGGTACGGACCCGTTCCTGGTGGCCGATCAACTGCGCGAAGGCTTCG
>JBHHXF010000158.1:0-7694 GCA_046756905.1 Anaerolineae bacterium
GGCCGGCGCGCTGGGCCGCCTCTTCCAGATTCACGCCCGCCGGCTGTCCCCTTTTCCGCACTACGTTCGTGACGTTGGTGTGGTTATCGACCTAGCCACGCACGAACTGGACATCATGTGCTACCTGGTGGGGGATCAGATCGAGCGGGTTTATGCCGAGACCAGGCGCAATGTCCACGAGCGTTATGAGGACATGCTGTCAGGCGTTATACGGTTTGGGAATAACGTCCTGGGTGTTCTTGATATAAACTGGCTAACACCGACTAAGGTTAGAGAGCTACGCATTACCGGTGAGCAGGGCATGTTCCTGGTTGACTATCTGGAGCAGGATTTGTACTTCTATGAGAATAGCGAGGCGCCCAGCCGATGGGATACAATGGCGC
Organism: Anaerolineae bacterium; assembly: GCA_046756905.1. Lineage (GTDB taxonomy): Bacteria > Chloroflexota > Anaerolineae > Epilineales > JAANWY01 > JBHHTZ01. The sequence goes on from JBHHXF010000158.1 coordinate 384, forward strand.
TGTTCAAGGGTGTGGAAGAGGGGAACGTCCTCAAGATCCGAGTGAGTAAGATCGAGCCACTCGAAGCTGAGCTTAGGGCGTTTGCGGGTGCGGCAGTCGACGGCTCTGGGCCTATTGTCACTGGCGTGGATGGGCTACGTGCGCTGGGACTAGCTCGTCTGCTCATCGCCTCGGCAGAGAAGGGCCAGGTTCTGGATGTGCACGAGGAAGCACGCCGGCGGGGTTGGCTTGGGATGCTGGATGGTGACTAGACCAATATCATCACATCATGCCCGTAGTAAGGCACGACGCCACTCCGCTGCGCTAATCCTGAGCCCCGTCGAAGGGCTGCGTGCCTTACTACGAACATGGCTTGTTGGGTGGTGTTGTCCCGAGATGACATGGCAGCATTGCGACCATTCCTGACCGTGCTGATGCCGGCCTACAACGAAGAGGCCGGCCTGGCCCACAACGTTGGTCTGTTGCTAGGCAGGCTGGACGAGGTGGACGTCAATGTCGAGCTGTTGATCGTTGACGACGGCAGCCGCGACCGAACGGGCGAAATCGCCGATGAATTGGCTGCCAGGTATGACCAAGTGCGAGCCGTTCATCACCCGGTGAACCGAGGCATCGGGGCCGGCTTCGTCACCGGCGTTGCGCAGGCGCGCGGCGAGTGGCTGATCCTGATCCCCGCTGATCTGGCCCTTGATCTGAATGAGCTGCCGAGGTACCTGGAAGCCGCGCCGGCAGCCGACATCGTCGTCGGTATCCGCTCAGATCGGAGTGACTACACACCCTTCCGGCTCCTGGTCTCATGGATCAACATTCACCTCATCCAGGTCTTGTTCGGCATGAAGCAGCGCCAGTTCAACTACATCAGCATGTATCGGCTGGAGGTCTTGCGCGAGATTGAAATCGAGTATTGGCAGAGTGCCTTCTTCTTCGCCGAGATCATGATCAAGGCCCAGGCTCTGGGCCGGCGGCTGGTGGAGGTGGAGATTCGCTATGTGCCTCGGACCACGGGGCGTGCGACCGGCGCTAAAGCGGGGCTGATCGCCCGCACAGTGCGGGACATGCTCCATTTCTGGCTCCGGTGGGTGCGGCAAGGGCCGGCGTCTGTTTCGCTCTCAAGGGATCGCCAGATCCCGCCGGCCAGACGCCGGATCTGGCGGTCCGCCGTGAGCAGGATTACCAAAGGCAAAGAGTGACAGATGTCTAATATGCAAGGGGAAGATCACCTGTTTGCCGACTTGCCAGAAAGCACTGGATTGAGATATTATTGGTGGGTGTGTTGAGAGCAGTCAACATGCCCCTATGGGGTTCCACGAAGTATGAAAACGGTGCTGGCTGGCGCGGTCGGGAGACCGGCCAGAGCAGCGAGGTGGGTGTGTTGAAAACAGGGGGCGACTCTGCGGGAGCTTATACAGATGACTGTACTGCCTGTGACTACCAGACCAAGCAAGCGCGAGAAGGAGCTTGCGGCTTCCCTGGTCTTCGATACCCACTGGACCGAGGAAGCCTACCTGGCCATCTCGGACCTCAACCGCATCCTCGAGCTTTCGGAAGGGAGACTGGTCATCCACGACATGCCTGTGCCAGAACATCAACGCATCGTCCGCAATCTCTCCCGTAAGCTAGAGGACTGGGCGACAGGGCACCGGGCCGGCGAGGTCCTGTTTGCCCCCATGCCGGTTCGCCTCTGGCCAGGCAAGTTTCGGGAGCCCGATGTCGTGTTCTACCTGGCCGAACATGCTGATCGCGTAGGCGAGCGGTTTGGCGAGGCTCCTGATCTCGTTGCTGAAGTTCTTTCCCCGACCGCAACGCAGACGGATCGGGAAGACAAGTTCTCTGAGTACGCACAGGCCGGCATTCCCGAATACTGGATCATCGATCCCGACAAGCGCACCGTAGAGATGTTTGTCTTGGAAGATGATCAATACGCCCTTCAAGCGCGGCTCCGTCCCGGCCAGGCAGCGCACTCAACCTTGCTGCCTGACTTTGAAGTCGCTGTGGATGACGTCTTTGGAACGTGAGCGCATGGAGTGAAGGGATGGAGATAACACCCCAAGTCGTTGAAGCACCGCCGGCCCGCCGCGCCCGCCTGGGCACGTTCCCCAGAGCCCGCGTTCTGGTGCTCGCGGCCCTGTTCCTGATCCTCGTCGCCGGCGCGTACCTCCGCTTCACTGGCCTGGACTGGGACCAGGATCAGCACCTGCACCCCGACGAGCGCTTCCTGACCATGGTGCTGTCCTCGCTGGAAAGGCCGGCCTCCATCGGCGAATTCTTCAATACCCCCGTCTCTAGCTGGAACCCGCACAACAAGGGCTGGGGCTTCTTCGTCTATGGGACGTTGCCTATCTTCATCATTCGGTTCGTCGGCGAGGAGTTAGGCAAGACGACCTACGGCGAGATCTACCTGGTGGGACGTGCTCTGTCCGGCCTGTTCGACCTGCTCACAGTGTTGTTGTTGTTTTTCATTGCCCGCCGGCTGTACGACACCCGCGTGGCGCTGCTGGCGTCGGCGCTCAGCGCGGCCGCTGTTCTCCAAATCCAGCAGTCCCACTTCATGACTGTCGATACCTTCGCGACGACGTTCACCATTCTGGCTTTTCTGGGGGCGGTCCTGGTGGCGCAGGAAGGCAAGCTCTGGCAGTATGTGCTGACAGGAGCCGGCATCGGCATGGCGGTGGCGAGCCGCATCAACCTGGCGTTGCTCGGTCCGCTGGCCGTGGTGGCGGCCGGCCTCTACCTGTGGCGCACGCTGGCCGAAACCGACGACCCGCAGACACGATCGAAGCTTATCGAGCGTACCGTGGTGCAGCTTGTCCTGGCCGGCGTCGTATCCCTCATCGCCTTCCGCATCTTCCAGCCATATGCATTTCAGGGCCCGGGTTTTCTGGGCCTGCATCTCAACGACAAGTGGGTCTCGAACATGCGCTCGATCCAGGCGCAGGCCACGGGCGAAGTTGATATGCCGCCAAGCCACCAGTGGACCAATCGCCCGGCCTACCTGTTCCCACTGTCCCACATGGTCCTGTGGGGGTTGGGGCTGCCCCTGGGTGTCGCCGCGTGGGTTGGCCTGGCGCTGGCCGGCTGGCAGGTGCTCCGCAAGCGCCACTTGCAACACGTCCTGCCTGTCGCCTGGGTGCTGATCCTGTTCGCCTACCAGGGCCAGCAGTTCACCAAAACCATGCGCTATTTCCTGCAAATCTATCCCATTCTGGCCATGCTGGCTGCGTTTTTGCTGATCTGGCTTTGGGACGGTGCGAAAAGGGGAAAAGGGGAAAAGGAAATAAGGAAAAAAGGTGAGAGCGCAATAAGGGAAAGAGGACTTTTTCCCTTTTCCGCTTTTTCCCTTGTTCCCTCTTTTTCCTTTATCTGGTCTCCCTGGCTCGCCGGCGCTCTGGCACTCCTGGTCGTGGCCGGCACCTACACCTGGGCCTTCGCCTTCACCCGCATCTACACGCGCCCCGTAAGCCGCGTGGCGGCCTCGCGCTGGATCTACGACCGCGTGCCCAGCGCGGCGACCGTCCACTTCGAAGCCGCTGATAGCACGATGAGCGAGACGCAAGTGCCGTTGTATCTGCCAAACTCTGTCTACGCCGCCAACGGCTTTATCGTCCAGCCGGGCGGGATTCCGTATCGGGCCAGTTTCGCGGCGGTGGCCGATGGGAGCCTGGGGACGGTCACGTTGAACCAGATCCAGGACTTGGAAAACGACTCCGACCCGGAGACCATCGCGGTGTCGCTGGCAGATGGCCCGACGGGGCGGAGGGTGCTTGCCACGCGCCAGATCGTGATTCACGCGGAGCAGAACGCCGGCCCCCTCATCGTGGACTTTGCCGGCCTACCCGTGCAGGCCGACCGGCGTTACTACGTGTTCACCCATGCGCTCGAAGGTGGCGCCATCAAAGTCGTTGGCCGCGAAACGGGGACGGTGGCATACCAGACCGATCACGGCCCAAAAACTCAGTCGCTGCGGTTGAGCTATGTGCTGGAGACGGATCGGACCGGCGTCGTGTTCGAGCATAACGGCAGTGAGAACGTCTCCTCGTTCAAGTTGTCGCAGGCCGGCACAGTCCGGTCGATCACTATGAACTACCTGATCGACCCGCTGGGCGACCCGGAGCCTGAGACCGTTCAGGCGGCCATCGCCGCAGACCCTGGTGGCCAGCAGACCCTGGCGCAGGCCCAGGTAACGGCTCACATGGAGCAGACCGATCACCCGCGTGGCGAGGCGTACACATTTGAGCTGCCGGCCACCCCGCTGGAAGCCGACCGCGAATACTTCCTCATCACCCGCGCACTGGATGGCGCGCCGGTGCAGGCCTGGAGCACGGTCATCGCCAACGAACACTGGGACGACAGCGTTCCGCTGCGGATGGACGGCAAAGACGGCTTCGGAATGTACATGGGCTTCCAGATACAGAACTACAACAACGACAACCCGGAGAAGCTCGAAGATCTGCTTGAGTGGTTGGACCAGGCCGACTACATTATGCTCACCAGCAACCGGCTGTACGGCTCTATCCCGCGCCTGCCCATGCGCTACCCCATCACCACCGAGTATTATCGCTTGCTGTTCGCGGAGCAGTTGGGCTTCAAGCTTGAAAAGACGTTCACGTCTTACCCCAGTATCGGCTCGATCGAGATACCAGATCAGAGCGCGGAAGAAGCCTTCACGGTTTACGATCACCCTAAGGTGTGGGTTTTTCGCAAGACGGAGGAATTCTCGCGCGCCAAAGTGCGCGCGATGTTGGCCGACGAGGCGCAGGGGCCGTTCATCTTCGTCAAGCCCATCGAGGTGAAGAAAGCGTCGTCGGCGTCCACGCTCACCACCCTGGAACTTCCCCACGACCGTTGGGTGCGCCAGCAGGCAGCCGGCACCTGGTCGGCCATCTTCAATCCCGACAGCCCGATCAACCGGAGTATGCCGCTGACGGTATTGCTGTGGCTCATCGCCGTCGAGATCATTGGGCTGGCGGTGTTTCCGATAGCGTTTGTGGTGTTCAGCCGGCTGGCCGACCGGGGCTACATCGTGAGCAAGGCGCTGGGCCTGCTGCTGCTGGCCTGGCTGGTCTGGTTCCTCAGCAGCCTGACGCCGCTGCCGTACGCCCGCTGGAGCATCGGGTTGTGCCTGCTGGTGCTGGCCGGCCTCTCCACCGTCATCGCCTATCGCCAGCGCGAATCCATCACAGAGTTCATCGCAGAAAACCGCCGGCTGCTCCTCATCGGCGAAGCCTTATTCCTTCTTTCCTTTTTCGCTTTTCTACTGGTCCGCATGGGCAACCCCGACCTGTGGCATCCGGCTCGAGGCGGCGAGAAGCCCATGGACTTCGCCTACCTCAACGCGGTGATCAAGAGCCGCTCCTTCCCGCCGTACGACCCCTGGTTCGCCGGTGGCTACATCAACTACTACTACTTCGGCTTCGTCATCGTCGGCACCCTCATCAAGCTGCTGGGCATCGTGCCGGCCACGGCCTACAACCTGGCAGTGCCGACGTTGTTCGGCCTGACGTTCGTGGGGGCGTTTGCGGTTGTGTATAACCTGGTGGCGACGGAGGACCGCGAGTCTTCAATACCTAATACCCAATACCGAATATCGGGTAGCAGGTATTGGATATTGGGTATTCTCGGCGGCTTGTTCGTCACGGTCGTCGGGAACCTGGAGGAGGCTCAGGTTCTCCTGGGCGGACTGAAGAACATTGGCGCTTCCGGGCTGCGCAGCACGATTCCGGGGCTTGCGACGCTGGCGGGGGCGCTCCAGGGTCTGCTAAAATTGGCGGATGGGAAATCACTGGGGATTCCCAACGACTGGTGGTTCTGGAACGCTTCGCGGGTCATGCCCAATGGCGAGATCAATGAGTTTCCGGCCTTCACCTTTGTATACGCCGATCTACACGCTCACATGATCGCTCTGCCGATCACGCTGTTGGCCCTGGCAATGGCCGTCCAGGTGATTCGCGGTGCAGTTCGACCGGGTACGCTAGCGGAGCTGGGCATTTCACTGGATGGCCCGCCGGTCTGGCTGAGCCGGATCGACTGGGCGGAGATGGCCCAGCTTGCCGTCTGGGGACTGATCATCGGCTCACTGCGGGCGACTAACACCTGGGACTATCCGACTTATCTGCTGGTGGCTGCCGGCGCTCTGGGGATTCGTGCGGTATGGCGTCGCGGGCGGATCGATCTCGTGGCGGTGTGGGAGGCCGGCTGGCGTTTTGGCGTCGTCGTGGCGCTGAGCATGTTCTTCTTCTGGCCTTACATCCAGAACTACGAGACGGCGTACACCAGTGTGCAGCTCTGGCATGGCGAACGGGCCACCCTGGGCGACTACCTGACGATACACGGCTTCTTCCTCTTCATCGTTGGTACCTTCCTGGTCGTTGAGGTGGCGGACTGGTGGCGCCGGCGCGGGCGAGATGTGTGGTCAACTGGAAACGAGTTGTCGCTGTTACTTCAGTACGGGGCACTGGCGCTGGGCGCGGCGGTGGTTGGCTTGATGTACCTCCGCCTATGGGTGCCGGCGCTGGGTCTGGTTCTGGCCGTGCCGGCAGCGGTGCTGGCGCTACGGTCGGATGTCAGTCCGCGCCGGCGGTTGGTGGGGCTGCTGTTCCTGTTGGGCCTGATTCTCACACTGACCGTCGAGTTCGTCGTCCTGAAGGGCGACATCGGGCGCATGAACACGGTCTTCAAGTTCTACATCCAGGTGTGGGTTCTGTGGGGCGTCGCTGCTGCAACCAGCCTGGCCTGGCTGGTTCCGCGCGTCCGGCGCTGGACGCCGGCCGTGCAGCAGGTGTGGTGGGGAGCTTTCGCCGTGCTGTTTGTTGCGGTGTCGCTGTACCCCCTGCTGGCTTCGCGCGCCAAGATGCGGGACCGCTTTGATACAGCCTTAGGGCCAGGTCTCGATGGCGCCGCTTACATGCAAACAGCCGTGTTTCATGATGAGGGTCAGGCCCTACAACTGGAGTATGATCGGCTGGCAATCCAGTGGATGCAGGAAAACATCCCCGGAACGCCGGTAGTGCTCGAAGGTCAGACGGTAGAGTACCGCTGGGGAACCCGCGTCGCCATCTACACTGGCTTGCCAACGGTCGTGGGCTGGCGCTGGCATCAGGTACAGCAGCGCTCGGTCCTGCCGGACAGCGTCGTGAACGGGCGAGTCGAGGACGTCAAGACCATCTACAACACTCCCAACCTACAGCAGGCCCTGGAGTTGATGGATAAGTATGACGTTTCGTACGTCTACGTCGGTCCTTTGGAGCACGCGTACTACGATCCGAGTGGGCTGGCCAAGTTCGACCAGATGGCTCAGGCCGGCACGCTGGAGCAGGT
>JBHHXF010000159.1:0-7693 GCA_046756905.1 Anaerolineae bacterium
CTGCGAATGGTTACGGCGGCTTGAAGGACCCGCTGGGCGATGGGAGTGGCAACCAGCGAACCCTCGCCGCCGTTTTCCACGATGACAGCGATGGCGTAGGTGGGCGCGTCTGAATCGCCGGCGGCCTGCGCCCAGCCGATGAACCAGGCGTGGGGTTCTGTATCCTCGCCGCCCAGTTGGGCCGTGCCAGTCTTCCCGCCTACAATAGCGCCCGGAATCTGCGCTTGCCGCGCGTACCCGTCTTGTACCGAGGTAATCATGATGTCGCGGACTTGGCGAGCTACTGCCTGAGTGATGGGTACGCTCAGAATCCTTCTCTGGCTGCCGACTGCTGTTTCGCAATCTGCAATCTGCAATCTGCAATCTGCAATCTGAACGGGTTTACCGTCACGCGTCTGGACCTGTGCCGCGAGGTAGGGTTGGGGCATTGTGCCGTTGTTGGCGATGGTCGCCGCAACCAGGGCCATGTTCAGTGGTGTCACCAGCAGCTCGCCCTGGCCGAAGGCAGTGGATGCCAGCAGCGCCTGGTTCATCAGCAGCGGATCGTTGGTCAGTTGGCTGGACGAAGTTGGAATCTCCAGCGGTATCTCCCGCCCGATGCGGAACCGGCCGGCGTAGTCTCTCAGTCGCTTTGTGCCCAGGTCCAGCCCCATTCGGGCAAACGTGAGGTTGCAGGAGTAGGCGTAGGCATGGGCCAGGTCAAACCGATTCACCCCCTTCGGGTTGTTGCTGCACTCGATGGGGAATCCCTCCACATACAACGTTTGGTCGCCGTCGTCGAACATCTGGCCGGGGCGCACAAACCTTTCCTGGAGCGCCGCCGAAAGCGTGACAGTCTTGAACGTTGAGCCAGGTGGATAGCGACCCTGGGTGGCGCGGTTGAGGAGGGGCCGGCCCGGATCATCCTTCAAGCGGGCGAAATCTTCATCAATGCTGGTCGGATCGAACGTGGGATGGCTGGCCAGCGCCAGGATTGCGCCACTGTGGGCGTCCAGCAGAACAACTGCGCCGTGGACATCACCCAGCGCGTCATCAACGACGCGTTGCAGGTCCAGGTCGATGGTCAACACCACATCGTTGCCCACGGGCAGGCGGTGATATAACCACTGATCCAGACTGGTCCGAAAACCCATCGGCAGGGCTCGCAGCGGGTCGTTGAAGGCGTGTTCGATGCCGGCAGTGCCGTACTTCAGGCTCCAGTAGCCCAGCACTGATGCGAGCTGCGGGTAGGGGTACCGGCGATGAGCAACGCCGTCATCGTCAAATTCGCTGCGTGCCAGCACCTGCCCGTCGCGGTCCAGGATGCGCCCGCGGTCCAGCCGGCGCTCGGCCTCGATGAGACGGGGATTATCAGCACGAGCCGTCAGCTCCGTCGCTCGAACCACGCCCCAATATGGAACGGCAGTGGCAATGAGGACGAAAGCGCAAAGCAGTATCGTCGCCAGCTTGAGTATGCCGCGGCGTATTGCGTATTGCGTATTGCGTTTTTCGGATGCGGGATGCGGGATGCGGGATGCGGGATGCGGGATGCGGGATCGAAGAAGAAGCCCAATCATCAGGGAGCTGGTCACCAGAGAGCTGCCGCCGTAGCTCACAAATGGCAGTGTTACGCCGGTCAGCGGGATGAGTTTGAGGTTGCCGGCCAGGATCGTCAGGGTTTGCAGCCCGAACACACTGGCCAGGCCGGCGGCGAGCAGCCGCTCGAAGGTGTCATTCGCCCGTAGGGCGATGTGGCATCCGCGGTACACCAGCAGTGCGTACAGCCCGATGAGCGCCAGCGCGCCGGCCAGCCCCATCTCTTCGGCTGTAGCGACGAATACGAAATCGGTGTGCACTGCCGGTATGAAGGTGGGGAATCCGTACCCCAGCCCTGGTCCCAGGACGCCGCCGGACGCTACAGCGATCAAAGCCTGGACAATCTGGTATGCGCCCGCCGATGCCTCCGGCCAGGGATCTAGCCAGAACTGTACCCGCTGCTGGACGTAGGAGAACGTCTGCACGATGACGACAGCGCCGGCCAGGAACAGAGCCAGGCTGCCGGCCACGTACGTCCAGCGGTTGCTGGCGACGTACAACATGGCCAGGAAGATCCCGAAAAAGATCAGCGCCGCGCCCAGGTCCCGCTGCCAGACCAGCAGGGTCATGGACAGACCCCAGATGACCAGGATCGGTCCCAGGTAGGGCAGGGGAGGCAGGCGCAGGCGGCCGATCCGCAGGCTGGCGTAGGCCACCAACTCCCGTCGCTCAGCCAGATAGCTGGCCAGGAAGATGACCAGCAGCAGCTTCAACAGTTCCGATGGCTGAAACAGCAGTGTACCGAAGCCCAACCACAGGCGTGGACCGGCCCCGCTGGGGCGCACGCCGAAGAACAGCGTAAGGGCCACCAGCATCAGCCCCAGGAAGGCCCAGGTGTAGCGATAGCGCCGCAACCAGCGCATGGGCCACGGCGCGCCGGCCACCACTGTCATGGCAGCGATGCCAAGCAGCGCCCAGTTGGTCTGCCGGCCTGCCAGCGCTGGCGCAAGACGATGCGCCAGCACCAGCCCCAACCCGGTCAGCAGGCCGGCCAGCGGCAGCACCACCTGGTCGCTGTGTGGTCCATAGCGCCATGTCAGCACAACGTGGGCGATCAGGAGTACTCCTGCCAACAGCCAGGCCGGCTGAAGGCTACGCGGTGTAACGCCACCTGTCTCCACCAGAGCCAGCAGTGCGAAGCCGGCGGCGGTGGTGGCGATGGTGATGAGCAGTAGCAGGAATTCAGTGTGTCGGAATCGAATCATGTCAATGTAGTGGTGGTGTGTATTGCGTACTGCGTACTGCAAGAGCACATTCTGAGGAGGGATACGCAATACACAGTACGCAATACGCAATAGACCTCACTTCAGGTACTTCCCAACCAACAACTCCACCCTCTCCCGCGTCTCCGGCGGAATCCGATCTGGCGCGGTGACGATGGCGTTGCGCAGCGAGCCGGCCCACGACGAAGGGCCGATCTTGCCCACCAGGGGGATGGCGGCCTTGACGATGGCTTTGGACATCGCTGTGTTCTTGCGCAAGACCTCGATAATCATCTCGGCGGTGACGGATTCCTCGGTTTCGTGCCACACGTCGTAGTCGGTCACGGTGGCGACTATCGCGTACGACATCTCCGCTTCGCGGGCTAGTTTGGCTTCCGGCAGGGCGGTCATGCCGATGATGTCCATCCCCCACCGGCGGTATACCTCCGATTCGGCCAGGGTAGAAAACTGTGGCCCTTCCATGCAGATGTATGTGCCGCCTTTGTGAACCGTGGCGCCGGCCGCCTGCGCAGCTTTGTACACCGCATCGCTCAACACAGGGCAGACGGGCGGCTCGAAGGAGATGTGAGCCGCCAGCCCTTGGCCGAAAAACGTCGAGACGCGGCTCTTGGTGCGGTCAAACAACTGATCGGGAATGACAATGTGCAGCGGTTCCAGGTGTTCCCGAAGGCTGCCGACGGCACTCACGGAGATAACGTGCTCGACGCCCAGCGACTTCAGGGCGTAGATGTTCGCACGAGCGGGGAGCTCGTGGGGCATGATCCGGTGGCCGCGGCCGTGGCGGGGCAGAAAGGCGACCCGCTGGCCGGCCAGCGTGCCGATAGTAATCGCATCGCTAGGATATCCGAAGGGTGTTTCGATTCGCCGATCCTCGATGTCCGACAGCCCCTCGATTTTGTAGAGTCCGCTACCGCCGATGACGCCGATTGTTGCCTCTGCCATGGGTTCGTTGCTCCTCCTGCACGTGGTATTGGTGTCTGCGTGATATGAAACCGCGGCTATTATAGCAAAGCCGGCGACTTGGGAGAAATCCAGTGGGGCAGTCGCCGTGCGTCCTCCTTGGCCTAGACGGAATCTGTGCTATAATTGGTTTATGAGAATGCGAGACTGGATGCGAACAGCCGGGGAAAGACAACCCCCCAAGCCACCTGAAGTCCCCGAATTGCCGCTAGGCCGGCCCTTTTGGATTCTGATTATCGCAATTACGCTGTTCCTGCTCTTTTTTTCGTCCCTATCTGACTTCTTCACGGATCTGCTCTGGTTTCAGGCCCGAGACCTGGCCCGCGTCTTCTGGGTCAGCCTTCTGCCCGGGTGGGTCCTGTTCGCTTTGGCTTTTGGTGTATCCTTCATGTTGGTTGGCGGCAACTGGTGGGTAGCACGCTACCTTGTTCACCGGGAGCCTGTGTTTTTCGAGGAACCTGTTCTGAATCGGCCCATTGTGGGGAATAGTATCGTGGCCGGGTCTGGCCTCCTGGCACTCTTGCTGGGCGCTGGCGCCAGTAGCCAGTGGGACGACGCGCTCCGCTTCTTGTACCGAACGCCCTTTGGTTCCACCGACCCGATTTTCCAGCGCGACGTCGGCTTCTACGTCTTTCAGTTACCCATATATCGCTTCCTGCAGGGCTGGCTGGTGACTGTACTGCTCTTCGCCTTGCTGGGCACCGCCGGCCTTTACACTTTGGCTCGACTGCCGCAGTTGCGCCACCGCATCTACAGCGTGCCCGGCTACATGCGCGTCCACCTGACCAGCCTCGGCGTGGTTCTGGTACTGGTTTGGAGTCTTGGCTACTGGTTGGACCGGTTTGATTTGCTCTACTCGCAGCGCGGCGTCGTCTTTGGCGCCAGCTACACAGATATCCATGCCGAGTTACTCGCGTTGAATGTGCTGACCGCGCTGGCCGTGCTGACAGCCATGCTACTTCTGGCGAACCTCATCACGAGAAACTGGTTGGTGCCGGCTGGCGCTATCGGACTGTGGTTGGTTGTCAACATTGCGCTGCGCGGCATCTATCCGGCCATTTTGCAGAACTACGTTGTTGAGCCTAACGAGTTCGACCGCGAGCGGCCATACATCCAGTACAACATCAACAGTACGTTACAAGCTTACGGTTTGGATACGCTTCGCACTGAGCCGTTTGCGCCGCTGAAACGCGTAACGGCCAAAGAGCTTCAAGATGACCAGACTACGACCCGGAACATCCGGTTGTGGGACTACCGCGCCCTTCTCCAGACTTATGCTCAGCTTCAAGAAATCCGGTCGTACTATGACTTCGTGGATGTGGACATCGACCGCTATCGTCTGGCCGGCGAATACCAACAGGTCATGCTTTCCGCCCGCGAGTTGGATGTGCGCCAACTCCAGAATCCCACGTGGGTGAACCTGCACCTGGAATTCACCCACGGCTATGGCGTGGTGATGAATCCGGTCAATGGGATCAACAGCCGCGGCCTGCCCCTTCTGTACATCAAAGACTTGCCGCCGGAGATTTCTGTTCCTCTGGAGATCACACGACCACAGGTCTACTACGGTGAGAAACCGACTACCTACGTGTTCGTGAAGACTGATGTGGAGGAGTTCGACTACCCCAGCGGCGATGCTAATATTCGAACCACCTACGACGGCGTGGGTGGCGTGTCGATCGGATCGATGCTGAGAAAACTCGCCTTTGCCTATCGGTTTCGCGATACACGGCTTCTGTTCACTGATGTCTTCAAGCCTGATAGTCGAGTCATGATCTATCGGAACATTCAGGAGCGAGTCCGGCGCGTGGCTCCGTTCCTGTTGTACGACCAAGACCCCTATCTTGCTGTGGTAGATGGCCGGCTGGTCTGGATTCAGGACGCCTACACTGCGACAGGGCGATATCCGTACTCAGAGCCACTCGTGGCACGAGATCCCGCGTTAGCGCCCTATCGTGGCATCAACTACATCCGCAACAGTGTCAAGATTACGATCGATGCCTACGATGGGACGATGACCTTCTTTGTGACGGATAAAGACGATCCTCTGATCCAGACGTGGGCCAGGGTCTTCCCCGGCCTGTTCACGCCGATGGAGGAGATGCCGGCCATCATCCGCGAGCATCGCCGCTATCCAGAGGGCTTGTTCCGGGTGCAGACTGAAATCTATCGCGTGTATCACATGCAGAATCCTAATACATTTTACAATAAAGAGGACGTATGGGAGATGCCCGCCGAGAAGTTTCAGAGTGGGCAACACCAGCCGATTGAGCCGTACTACGTGATTATGCGGCTGATTGACGAGGAGAACGCTGAGTTTGTTCTCATTGTTCCCTTCACTCCCGTGGGCAAGGACAACTTGATTGCATGGATGGCTGGCCGATCTGATGACCCACGCTATGGCGAACTTGTCGTCTATGAGTTTCCAAAACAGGAATTGATCTACGGGCCGAGCCAGATTGAGGCGCTGATCGATCAAGACCCTGAGATTTCTGCTCAGCTTTCGCTGTGGAGTCAGCGGGGGTCGGACGTGATTCGAGGTAATTTGCTGGTGATTCCGGTTGGCGAGACACTGATGTACGTGGAACCATTGTATCTGCGAGCAGAGACCAGCGAACTGCCGGAGCTGAAGCGGGTCATTGTTTCTTCTGGCGGCGACGTAGCATGGGCCGAGACCTTCGGGGGCGCATTGGAGCAGTTGCTCGGCACGCCGGTCCTGGCCAGCACGGAGCCGGCAGGCACGCCCGACGTCGACACAGGTGCGCCATCTGCTGTCGCTCCCGACGTGGCGAACCTGGCACAGTCCGCGCAGCGCCACTGGGACGCGGCGCAAGATGCTCTGCGGGCCGGCGATTGGGCGACGTATGGCGCGGAGTTGGACGCGCTGCGGGCTGATCTGGAGCAGCTTGTGGACTTGACTGCGGAAAGCCAGTAGGGATAGGATGAGCAGTTTTGTCGGACGGCTGACATTGTGGCTGCCGTGGCTGCGAGGAGGGCGTGCGGCAGCCGCCGAGGCCCCTGGAGAGCGGGCCGGCGGATCCGGTGGTGAGTCACCCTATATGACGGTGTACGTCGCCGGCAGTTTGCCCGAGGCGCATGTGATCAAAGGCAAGCTCGAAACCGAAGACATCCCGGTTGTTCTGCGCTATGAGAGTGGAGCAACGGTGTTCGGTCTGGTGGGCGGCGGGCTCGGATCAGTGGAGGTTCAAGTCCCCCGACCACTGGAAGATCGAGCACGGACACTGCTGCAAGAAGCGCAATCGTTACAGGACGAACTGGAAGAGGATTGAGAGTGACCGAAGAGGAGCCGGCCGTTTCCCTCGGCTCCATTTGGGCTACAGGTCCATGAGACGGTTGATGATCTGCTGAACCTGGCCGAGGATCGAATCGTCGTCGGGACCGCGTTGAAGCTCACTGATGATAGACCGGAGATTGAGCTCGCGCCCCAGCAGGGGATCCAGTGTCCGGGCTTTCTGGAAGTCAGCGATGGCGGTTTGGTAGTCGCCTCGCCAGTAGCTCAGCCGGCCGCGGTTATAATATGCAGCCGCGTGGTCTGGCTGTAGATCGATTACTTTATCGAAGTCCGCGATCGCGCTGTCGTAGCGCCCCCGCACTACATGCACAATCCCCCGGTGAAAGATTGCATCCACAAAATTTGGCATAAGCTGGATAGCGCGACTGAAATCCTGTGTTGCCGCGCGAAACTCGTACTGCTGGAAATTGGCAATACCGCGCAGGTGATACGACGCAGCATCGCCCGGATTCTCCATGAGAACTGAGTCTAACTTCGCTATCGGCGGCGTTGTCTTGTAGTACATCTCGTGATACAGCTTCAACTCCGGCATGTCGCATCCTCGCTTTCTCTCGGCTTGATTATCAGTAACTACTCAGGCCCCCCACTGCCGGCGGTTGAAACCGCGCCTACCATTGCGAAG
>JBHHXF010000160.1:0-7693 GCA_046756905.1 Anaerolineae bacterium
ATAACGCCGGGGACGTGTGGGAACGCAGTACGAGACTGCGTTCCCACCATCGATACAGGTGATCTACTCCTGGCGCTCAGCCAGTATCGCCTCTACCTGCTCCTGGAGCCACTCGGCGCCGGTTTCAGGCGTCATCGTGCCTTCCAGGGCGATGTTGCTGATGACTTGCGGAATCAGCAGACGCCCCTCAATGTCGCCGATGACGGCGCGCTGTGTCGCGTCGTAGTCCGGGCGGAAGAGCCAACGCTGCATCGTCTCGAAGCCGTTGGCGATCTGCGCCATCGTCTCGTCCGAGTAGTAGGCAAAGAAGGGGCTGAGCTCACTCCAGCCGGCCACGGCGCTCTTGAGTACCGGCACCTTGCCGAAGGGGGCCAGGGCCAGGACATCCTGATAGTTCTGGCCGGTCAAGAACCACTCGACCACTTCCTGCGCCTCTGGGTCGGCACCCTGCATGATGCCCAGCGTCACCAACTGGCCGTAGGAAGCAGAGCCGTTGGGTCCTTCCATCTGCGACGCGAAGCCCGTCTTGAGCGGCAAATCCTCCACCGGGATCTCAACTTTGCCGCCGCCTTCCATGCCGGAGCCCTCGACAAGATCGTCCATGATGTAGGTGCTGTAGAACAGCATGCCAGACTGGTCAAGCTCATACGCCTCGCGCGCACCGCGCCAGAACTGCGGGCCAGGCAATGCGCAGTCCTGCAAGCTGGTGTAGAACCGCAGCGCCTCGATCATCTCGGGCGTGTTCATGGTGACGTTGCCCTCGGCGTCGAAGGGCCAGGCGTTGTTCGACATGGCCACTTGCTCGAATACCTGGTGTGGGTAGTTCTGGCCTGGATCCGTGCCGAGCGTGAGGGCATACAGCAAGTTACCCGTGCCGGGAAGTTTCTCGCAGGCAGCGCTGATGTCATCCCAGCTTACCGGCGCGCCAAGGCCGGCCTCATCGAACACGTCGGCGCGATACCAGATGGCCTGGATCCAGCCATCAAAGGGCACAGCCGCGCGTTTGCCGGTTGCCGGATTGGTGACCATCTTCAGCGGGCCAGCGCGGAAGTCATCTTCACCGATGCTGGCAATCACCGCTTCGGCAGCGGCCTCGTCCAAGATGCCGTCGGCAGCGAAGGCCGCAACGCGCTCAACACCCATGCGGACGATGTCCGGCAGGCGGTTGGCTGCCAGGGCCGTCGCGATGCGCTGCGAGATGCCGGCCTCCTCAATCGGGACGATGCGAACTTCGATGTCGGGGTGATCGGCCATGAACCGCTCAGCGACGGCCTCGTACACGTTCACCCGCGCTTCCTCGTTGTCGGTGGTCCAGAATTCGACAACGGTCCGCTCGACCGGCGCTGCTGGCACCTCTTTCTCGACGACGACCGTCTCCTTGACAATCTTCTCGACTTCGACAGGTTTCTCAACCTCAACTTTCTTCTCGACGACGACCGTTTCTTTGACAACTTCCTTGACCACCTGTGGGGTGGGCTGCGCACAGGCCGCTATCATGCCCAGAAGCATGAGCACGGTCAAAAGCGCAAGTACTTTCCTCGTCATGACAAGTCTCCTCCTGAGTTTGTTATATGGGAAACGGTTCTGCTCGGTCTTCAACATTGGGTGGGTTTGCGCTTGATGCCTCACCTCCTTTAACTGAGAGAACTTGCCTCAATGGCTGTCGTGTTTCGTCATACTGGACGGACGGATAATCAACGTCGGTTCAAGCAGAACGTGTTGCTCATCCAGGGTCTCGCCCTGAAGTGTACGGATAAGCATATTACAGGCCATGGTTCCAATCTCATAGATCGGTTGTCGGACTGTTGTCAGCGGAGGGTGGGAGTGTTCCGCGAGCGGGATATCATCAAATCCGGTGACAGCAATGTCCCGACCGACCACGAGGCCGTGGGCCTGGGCTGCCGCCATGGCCCCCAAGGCCATCAAATCATTCGTCGCCACCATCGCCGAAGGCGGCTCTGGTATCTCCAGCAGGTGCTCGGCTGCTCGCCGGCCACTCTGCTTACTGAGGTCCCCCTCGGCAATCAGGCTTTTGTCTAAGGGTATGCCGTTTTTCTGCATAGTCTCGACATAGCCCACAAGCCGGTCATGAGCAAACATGAGGTGTTGATCAGCAGCAATGAAAGCAATTCGGCGGTGCCCCTGGTCTAGCAGGTGCTGGGTCACCTGGGCAATGCCGGCGCGTCCGTCTTCGTCCACAAACGGGAACGCACTGTTACCCTCGGCGCGGCCAAAGGCGACAAAGGGGAAGTGCTGCTCCAACAAGTAGGTGATCCTCGGGTCCCGCCGGCGGGTTCTCACAATGATCAGTCCGTCGACACGCTTACCACGCACAAATCGACGATAGACGTCAATTTCTCCCGGGCCTGCTGACTGCGTGGACACCAACAGATCGTAGCCATGTGTGCTGGCCTCATTGCCGATACCCGTCAGGAATTCAATGAAAAATGGGTCTGAAAAGCGCGGCCCAGCCGTGGGGATGATGAAGCCTAGCGTATCTGTGCGCCGGCGCTGGAGGTGTTGGGCAGTGATGTTGGGGTGGTACCCCAGCCTATCAGCGGCATCGCGGATGACTCGCTTGGTGGTTGGCTTGACGTCGTCGTAGTCATTGAGCGCCCGGGAGACAGTGGTGACAGAGTACCCTGTCTCGCGGGCAATATCCTTGAGTGTGACTGGCATCGGCCTCGTCTTCGGCGAGTAACCGAGACCTCGCCTGCTTCGGTTACCGGACAACTGTACAGTGCGATGGGACTTGGGGGGATACGCATCCGAAACGTTTCGGATGCCTGTTCACATTATACCCGAAATCATTTTGATTGTCAAGGTTTTGCCGGTTCCCGTGGTGTTCCTATGTCAGGTACAGTTCAACATATGAGCTCTAGCGCCCGTCTCGGGCGCGCTCGCAGCGGTGAAGGGAGGCTCCTGATACGACCGGGGCAGAAGGGGTGAGTGGTATAGCGCTGATTGAGCCTGATTTCCTGAGCAGGACATCAGGGCATATCTAGCAAGAGCTGGTTTGGCAATTGTGCGGGGGAAGTCTATCACTCGCCGAAGTATGGCAGCGCTACGTCAGGGTCGTCGTAGTCTTCGGCTGAATCGGGGCCATTGCACCCGATGCATTCGCTGTGGCCATTCCTGTGTCGAAAGAGCCTCGCTGGCCGGCCACAGCGGGGGCAGGATTGAGTGCTCGGAAATACGAACAACGCTTGGCTGAGGCCAATGTAGATCGCTACCTGATCTGTTTCTGCCAGATACATTGTGAGGTACTCCTTCAACAAGGGGGCAGGTTACCCCAAATCCGGTTCGCAGCTTGGCGCTAAGAATAGATTCATCTCTCGCTCTCTGTGCATCAAAGTTGGCCACATTATACACCGAGAGTCATTGGCCTGACAGGTCGGATTATGAAATTGGTGTGAAACATAAGTCGTTACTACAGACTTTCGATTAGATTCTCATGTCCCCCACCCGCCTTGTTCGACCGCCGCAAAGATGTCGGTGTCGCTGATGATGCCCACGATGAGGCCATCGGCCTCTATCGGCAGCCGGCGAATGTTGTTCTCAATCATCACCACGGAGCAATCGTGAATTTCAGTATCTGGGGAGACGGTGATTAGAGGTGTGGTCATGATTTCCCCCACTTCCATCTCGTCCGGGTTTCTGTCCTGAGCCACAACCTTGTTCAGCACATCACGCTGCGTCATGATTCCCCAGCCCTCATCGCCCAGCTCGACCAACACGCTAGAGACCCCTTGTTCTCGCATGAGATGAAGCGCGCCGGTGACGGCCATCCCAGGCGATATGGTGATTACCGGGCTGGTCATCACGTCGGAGGCCAGACACGGCCGGCTGGCTGGTGGCTCACCGGCTGACATGACCATCGGGCTGGCAGGAGCAAGCCGCGCCGGCATCCGGCGCAGACGTTCCGACCGCCCGACAGCGCGGCGAAGCACGGCGATGTTGTCCGCCACGGATGCACGCGCGTTGAATATGGCAGTGCCGGCCACCAGCACATCGGCGCCGGCCGCCACAGCTCTGGGGGCTGTCTTGGGATTGATCCCACCGTCAATCTCGATCTCCGCTGGCAGCCGCTTCGCCTCCAGGAGTTCCCGCAGCTCCCTCACTTTGGACAACGTACCCTCAATGAAGGATTGGCCCCCGAAGCCAGGGTTGACCGACATGACTAATACCAGATTCACAGACTCGAGGATCGGCTCGATGATGCTGATGGGAGTGGCAGGGTTCAGGGCCACGCCGGCCATTGCACCCGCTTCGCGAATCTGGCTCACAGTGCGGTGCAGGTGGGGACACGTTTCCACATGGACCGTCACCATTTCAGCGCCGGCCCCTACGAAAGCATCGATCAGGTTCTCCGGCGACTCGATCATCAGGTGTACGTCCAATGGCAATGCCGTCACGCCGGCCAGGGCGCGAACGATGGGGACGCCGATACTGAGATTCGGAACGAACTGGCCATCCATAACATCCACGTGGATGTAGTCAGCGCCGGCCTCTTCAGCTTCCCGCACCTGCGCGCCAAGGCGGGCGAAATCTGCCGCCAGGATTGATGGTGCGATCTTGATCATGGCTCTTGCCCCTTTCCGTGATGCGTGAATTACGCAATACGCAGTATGCAAAATGAGTGCACTTTTCTCACCCCTGGTCGCTGAGAACCAACACCCCGTCTGGCGCTCCTACCACGACGATGTCCGCCATATCCAGAAACAACCCATTCTCAACGATACCAGGTTGGGCATTGAGTGCATTCGACAGGATTTGGGGGTTGTCAATGCCGGCGAACCGGCAGTCGATGATGTAGTGCCCACCGTCGGTGAGATACGGCTCGCCATCAGCCGTGCGGCGCAACGCCGGTTTGGCTCCCAGGCGCTCCAGATATGGCATGTGGAGTTGCCAGCCAAATGGAACGACCTCAACCGGGAGGGGTGCGCGGGTGCCCAGTTGACTCACCAACTTGGTGTCATCGACGATGATGATGAGTTGGCGTGACGCAGCAGCGACGATTTTCTCGCGTAGGAGGGCCCCTCCCAAGCCCTTGATGAGATTCAGGTCGGAATCGACCTCGTCGGCCCCGTCGATGGCCAGATCGAGTTGTGGGTGCTCATTTAACGTCGTCAGCGGGATGCCGAACTCACGCGCCAGCCGCGCTGTCAAATCGGATGTAGGGACGCCGGCGATGTCCCGAAGCGTCCCGTGGTTGATAAGGACAGCCAGCCGGCGGAGTGCGTGCAACACGGTGGACCCGGTACCCAGTCCCAGGATCATGCCGCTTTCGACAAACTCGACGGCTCGTTCAGCAGCCTTTCGCTTCAAACTATCCTCCCTCATAGTAGATGTGTGTTATACCACTGATTGTGAAAATGTCAAATGGCTGGCAGAGTAGGCGTCGTCCGTTTGACTTAATCGGTCAATTATGTTACTATTCGGAGGTCTGGAATTTGGTCTCGATTTTTTGATCTGAGGTGGAGAGATAAGCAAACCACAATACCGCATAAACGAACAGATTCGAGCCCGCGAAGTTCGCTTGATAGGTGGGGACGGGAAGCAAATAGGTGTAGTGCCTCTGCGCGAAGCCCTGAATGCCGCTCGTGAACGGCGGCTCGATCTTGTCGAAGTCGCCCCGAATGCAAGCCCTCCCGTGTGCCGGATCATGGATCACGGGAAGTACGTTTATGAGCGAGCAAAGCGGGAACGCGAGGCGCGCAAAGCACAAAAGACGATTGAAGTAAAAGAGATTCGGCTACGGCCCAAGACCGATGGGTATCATCGCGGCTTCAAGGTCAAGCGTGCTCGCGGGTGGTTGGAAGAAGGAGCAAAGGTAAAAGTACGCATTCTATTCCGAGGTCGTGAGATCACACATCCAGAAATCGGTCGGGCTATTCTGCGAGATATTGTTGAGGAGCTATCTGACATCGCCCAAGTAGAGCAGCAGGCCGGCATGGAAGGTCGAACCATGCTCATGGTCCTTGGGCCGAAGACCGATTGACTGAGCAGATCATCACATGACTGATAAGCGGCCGGGTTTGTTGTCCGGTCTTAGCAGGGCGGCTGGTAAGAAGCCGCCCTACCAATGTATGTAGTTTGGGAGAATCGAACGTGCCTAAGATCAAGACCCACAAATCGACTGCCAAGCGGTTCAAGCGAACCGGAAGCGGCAAACTGATGCGCACCAAAATTGGTAAGAGCCACCTGCGGCGCAAGAAGTCCAAGCGCGTGAAGCGCCTCTTCGACGAGTACATGGAAGTGGAAGAGACAGCTAGCAAGAAGCGTATAAAGCGCCTGGCGCCCTACCTGTAATATCAGAAGCCAGTGAGGAGAAGTTAAGTCATGCCGAGAGTCAAAGGGGGTCCTCAGACCCGTCGGCGGCATAAGAAGGTATTGAAGGCAACAAAGGGGCAGTGGGGTGCTCGCAGCCGGCTGTACAAACGCGCCAACGAGGCTCTACTGAAGTCACGGTCGTACGCCTATCGCGATCGTCGACGGAAGAAGCGTGATTTCCGTCGGCTCTGGATCCAGCGGATCAACGCCGCCTCCCGGCAGCACGATCTGTCGTATGGCCGGTTCATGCATGGTTTGAAGCAGGCCGGCGTTGAACTCAACCGCAAGGTGCTGGCCGACATCGCCGTCCGAGAGCCCGACACCTTCGCTGAGCTGGCCGCTGTAGCCAGGGAAGCTGCCCAACTGTAGGGACGGGCGATCGGGCCTGGTCTCTACGATGATTACCAGCACCAGCAACAGCAAAGTCAGACTCGCGCGCGCCCTGCATCGGCGCCGCTACCGTTACGCGGAGCGGCGCTTCTTGGTGGAGGGCGTCCGGCTGCTAGAAGAGGTTGTGAAAGCGGGCATCTCGCCCGCCTTCGTGTTGTACATCGACGACCTCCTCGCCAGCCAGCGCGGGCAGGCGTTGCTCCACGACCTCCATGAACTGACCGATGATGTCTACCAGGTCACGGACAGGGTCCTGCAGGCGGCTGCGGACACGGTGACACCGCAAGGCATCGTCGCTGTCGTGCCATTTTCGGCGCTGCCGATACCGGCCGATTCCACGCTGATCCTGGTCTGCGATGGAGTGAACGATCCGGGCAATCTGGGCACCCTACTGCGAACGGCTCACGCAGCCGGCGTCGACCACGTGATCCTGGCGCCCGGCACCGTTGACCCCTACAATCCGAAGGTGGTTCGCGCCGGCATGGGGGCTCATTTCCGGCTGCCAATGACTGTGGCCGAAGACTGGCCGGCGATTACCTCACTGATCACGGGTCGTTCGATCTGGCTGGCCGATGCCAGCGCCCGGCGCGCCTACTACGATGTCGATTGGACTCCACCTTCGGCGTTGATCATCGGCGGCGAGGCTCACGGCGCCGGCCCGAAAGCCCGCCGGCTGGCAACTGGCAGAGTCACCATTCCCATGGCCAGCACCGCCGAATCCCTGAACGCCGCTGTCGCCGCCAGCGTCATCCTTTTCGAGGCGCGCCGGCAGCGCGCGCTGGCCACGCAGGATAGACCGGGCGCCGGCCGTGTGGCATAATCGCCAGACGGAAAAAGTCGCACACCGCTGCCCCCCCTCAATCCCCCCCAAAGGGGGGGAAGCCTGTTCTCCCCCCTCTGGGGGGAGTTAGAGGAGGGCAAGGGCCGTCTGCGCATCTTCATGGTGTGTTACTTTTTCCGATTGGCGTAT
>JBHHXF010000161.1:0-7652 GCA_046756905.1 Anaerolineae bacterium
TCCAGGGGGACATCTGGATCCGGAGGGATCAATGGGACCGGTGCCACCGGTAGAGGATCTTGTAAGCGAATGGGCCACACTTCTGCTTCGGGGCGGCGCTCCTGTCGACTGAGGACGACGTAGTACGAGGCCGGCGGCGGAGCAGGGTCCAGCGGCAACCGTTCGCCCCGACGGAGAAGGTCAATTTCCAGTAAGTGGGCGGTTGAGGCCAGGATGTTGTGGCGCTTGCGCAGGTAGGCCTCTCGTGCCTCGGTTCCGGGGCGCTTGTTCACCGGCGAGAGGATTTCGATGGCCGTGACCAGCAGGCCCGAGGCAGCGTCCCGAATCTCCACTGTGATCTGCCGGAACGGGACGCGCATGACGTTGGCCGTTGTGGTGGGCGCCGGAGGTATGGCGACGGCTATGCCCCCTGGCTGGGGTAGAGGCTCCACGGGTGGCCGGCGCACGACGGCCACGTTGGGCATCATGACGCGCAACTCTTCGGCGTCCGGTTCGTCCAGAATCTCCCGCCGGGTCAGGCGGGCGACGTAGCGCGGGCGCAATCGGGGCGCGAGTTGGCTGCTAATCTCATTTGCCAGGCTGATGAGCACATCCTGCCACAGGAGCGGGTGCTCCAAGTACGGGTCCATACCGGGAAATGGTGAGGGCATTAGATCTGCTCCTTCTTCAGCCGTTCCTGTTGGGCTGTGGAACGCATCCTGTAAGTTCGCCATCACTCACCTGCCAGGATTGTACCACAGGCGGAGCATTGGGGCAAAGGTCGGCTGGGTGAGGGGGTGATGACTGCTTGCTTATCAGCTTGACGTCTAGTCTGGTGTAGCGTACAATCTAGCTAGCAGCCCCCGGCGGCGTCGCTGCGCGCGCTGCCGGCAAACCGCTCCTCCGTCAACACCATCAATGACAAGGCTACGCGACAATGGGCAAAGCAGACGTAACCGGCAAATGGCTTTTGGGAGAAGACCCCGCGGCGTGGGTACGCTGGATGATGGCGGACCCGAGGCTGGAGATCGAAGCGTTTCTGTCCGCCGAGTTCCAGCACGTGCTCCGACACAGCGACATATTGCTGCGCGTGCGGGACGCTGACGGCCTCTTTCTGTTGCTGATCGAACTGCAATTGCACTATGACCCAGACATGCCCTGGCGGATGCAGGCGTATGCGGCGTTGGCCGAGGAGAAGTACCGGTTGCCGGCGTATCCGTTGGTATTCTACCTGTTACCCCCGTCACCGGGCGTAGGGCTGCCTGAGCAATACTATTATGAGCTTCGGGGCCTGGTCACACGCCGGGACTTTCGGGTGGTGAAGGCGTGGGAGTTGGACGCGCGGGAGGTGCTGGCGGAAGGACCACTGGCCTTGGTACCGCTGACGCCACTGATGCAAGGAGCCGGCGAGGCGGTGTTGCGTGCCGGGGTACAGACTCTGCAGGAACGGAAGGCCGGCGAGGAGATGGAAGCGGTGCTGGCGCTGTTTGCCAGCTTTGTGATGAGTCCCGAACAGATACGACAGATCGTGAGGTGGGAAATGGCAGTCTTGCGAGAGTCACCGTGGTATCAGGAGATTGTACAGGAAGGATTCTTGGAGGGAATCCAAGAAGGAATCCAGAAAGGACTGGTCGAGGCGGTGTTACACTTGCTGCAAAGCCGCTTTGAACTTTCGGACAGCGCCGTCGAGCGCCTGACATTGCAATTGCAGAAGGTGAGTGAGGTGGAGGTCTTGCGCCAGTTGTTGGTAGCGGCGGCCACCGCGGAGCGCCTCGACCAGTTCCAGGCGGCTCTGGAGAGATCGGACGGGTTCAACGATCAGGGGCCCAACCTGGATGATCAATCCGCAAATCCTACATCTCCATGATTGTTGAAAATGGACAGATCCGTAGCCTGCCGGCGGGTATTTGAAATCCACCGGCAATTGTGCTACAAACAATAGGAACCAGCACGAACGCCGGCCCATCCGCCGGCTGTGACAGGGGGCAGCCAAAGGAGAGGCTATGCACACGGTCCCTCGCCCTCATGTCGCAAGACATTCCGCCAGTGCCTCCTCCCACGGCCGCAGCTCGATGCCGGCCTCAGCCCCCACAAAGTTTCGTAGCGGGGCGAACGCCGGCGGTTGGGCGATGCGAGGGTAGTGGTCGGCCGGCTCGACGACGGTGTCCAGGCCGGCCAGTTCCACGATCTTCTTCGCAAGTTCGTAGCGCGAGCAGTGGCCGGCGTTGGTCAGGTGGTAGGTGCCGTATAGTGGCCGGCGGATCAGTCGGTCGAGGGCGGCCGCCAGGTCCGGCGCGTAGGTCGGGCAGCCCACCTCATTCGTTACAACGCTCAACCGATCGCGCTCCTGGGCCAGGCGCAGGATCGTCATGACGAAGTTCTTGTATCCTTCGCGGTACACCCAGGCCGTGCGCACAATCCAAAAGCGATTGAGCAATTGTTTGACATAACTCTCGCCGGCCAGTTTGGATGCGCCGTACATGCTGATGGGATTGGGGTCATCCCACTCGGTGTATGGGCTGCCCTTGGCGCCATCGAACACGTAGTCGGTGCTGATGTACAGCATGGCAGCGCCGGCCTGCTGGCATGCCAACGCCACGTTCCGCGTGCCCAGCCCGTTCACGCGGAACGCCGCGTCCGGGTCTCGCTCGCAGCCATCCACGTTCGTCAGGGCCGCGGCATGAATCACCACATCCGGCTGCCACTCAGCAATCTGGTCGATGCTTTCGGGGTTCGTTACGTCGCCGTCGTCGATGTCTACTGCAAGGACCTGATCGTCCGTCAGGATATCCAACAGGCTACGGCCGAGCTGTCCGTCGCGGCCCGTGATGAAAATGCGGAGCCCCTCGACAAGCTCGGGACGTCGTGGTGTTTTCATAGACTCACTTTCCCCACTTCGGAGGGTTGGGCATGTGGGCTGACAGCGGATTGAGGTCGCAGCCGGCGCAGCGCCAGTGTGACGGGGACCACAATCGCCGGCAGCAGCACACCCAGGCCGGCCACCAGCATGGTTTGCATCAGGTTGATCAGGTGCCAGTACACCAGGTTGGCCTCTGGCAGGTACCACGTGACTCCGAGACCCAGCCGCCAGTAGCCGGCTGCCAGTTCAACAAATAGGCCGGCGATCAGCAGGAACACAAACCAGTAGCTGGTGCGAGTGATGCTGCCCGCATCTTGCTCGGTGGGCCACACGAGGGCCAGTACAGCCACGCCGCCGATCAGGAGGGCTGCGATGCTTCGCCAGGCCAGGGCGGTGCGAAAAGTCTCCAGGCTGCTGATGGCGCTCGGCGCGAAGGCTACTGGTTGGGCGTAGGTGAACCACGCTCCCGCACTCGCAACAGCCACGGCGATGATCAGGCGCTCCCAACGCCGGCTGCGCCAGGCCCAAACGGCCGCGGCCAGCGCCAGGGTAGCGCCCACGATGGCCGGCGACCAGCGCACGTCGGGTATGCCAAGAAGGGTTGCCAGAATTTCGGCGTTGCCCAGTGGGCCAAACCAGGCCAGCAGAACGGTCCCCACGAGCCAGACTGTCCGCAAGTTGAACAGCAGAAGTAGTCCGATCACAGCCACCGCGGCGGCAGCGAGCGGGACACGGAGCCGCTCCCGGCGCTCCTCGGCGATTCGTGCGCGACGAGCCATCGTCATTTCCTGTCTCGAATCCACATCGCTTTGTATCGCGATCTCAAAGGCTCCCTCGACGTTGCCAATGTCCCATGCGCTGCGAGCGACACTCAAGGTCTGTGCGGGTTTGCCACTGGCTCCTCCCTGGCCGATGGCTCGCAGGTAAGCATCGGACAACCTGACCTGCTGCTCTGCCAGGGTGATGGCCTTCTCGGCTCGCAGGGGCGCGTCGATGTCCAGCATCTCGAACCGGATCGTTCCCTGCGACTCGGCCGGCAGCGGCAGTCCCAGGAGCGCCGCCAGGGTGGGCGCGACGTCGCTCTGGTCGATGTCGCCGTGATCGCCCGGCTTCACGCCGGCGCCGGCGAGGATCAGCGGCACGGTGGACACTGAAGGCTCCGGGCCTCCGTACCCTCCCTGGTCCAGGTGTCCGTGGTCGGATGTGACGGCGAGCACAGTGGTGCGCAGGTCGAGGGAGGAAGCTACCCTGCGAACCAGGGCATCGGCGCGCTGTACCGCCCGGTAGTATTCGTCGCTGGCCCCGCCATAGGCGTCGCCGGCTGTGTCCACCTGTGACAGTTGAATCACCATCAGGTCGGGCTGGCTGGTGGTCAGAATGTCCAGAGACTGTTGAACTAGCCGCGCATCATCGTCGGCCGTCTTGCCGGGGGCGAAGGCGATCGCGGTAATAGCGCCGGCTGGGATCATGGATTCCCATGATTTGTGGCCGGTCAGGGCTGTGGTGTGGCGCGTGACCCTGGCACGCCGCAGCAGATGATCGCCGTTGATTGGCGGCAGGTCGTCATCGACCGGGACGATCTGAATGGCCCCGCTCAGCTCCGGTGGTACACCGCTGAGTAGGGTGATCCATGCCGCCTGCGGAATCGTGGGCCACGGCACGTACACTTCCACCTGAGAACCCTGTCGGCGTAAGTTCTCTACAGTCGGCATCTCCCGTGATACATCGCTACGCAGTCCGCTGACGATGATCAGGACAGCACGTTGAGCGACGGGTGTGGTGCTGCTGCCTGGTTCGATCTGGATTATGGCCGGCGGCTTATAGTGCTGGAAGGAGGTGACGAATTCCTGGAGATCTCGCCCCGCGCCGAGTCCAATAGCCAGGAGGACGGCCACGGTGATCAGCAGCCTCACGGGAACGGCACGCCTCGGTGGATGGACGTGGCCATACCTGTCAATGCGGGGTTTTCGGATCATCAGCTCTTGTCTGCGTATGAAAATCGTGGATCGCACGTACATCGGGCATAATATACGCGGTTGAATTCTCGTTATACTTAACTGATGAAGGAGTCACTATCGACCTGGCATTATAGCAGGTTTCCGCCGATTTGGGTAATCAAACGTGGGGCGCTTCTCCATGGCTGTGACGCGTATCGCGAAGTTGGAGATCGACGTCATGGCTATTGCAACTGGTTGTTGCCCTCGGTTACTCAAACTGAGCCTCGTTCCTGCAATCATTCTGCCAGGGCGGGGCTTTCTTTCGCCATAAAACTGGTAGTCTGCTAAGCGGCAAGGAGGTTGCTCATGCCCAAACTTCGAACTACACTCGCTGTCATGTTCCTGATGGTCGGGCTTGTTGGCGGGTCGGTGACGTACGCACGACCGGCTGGCGTTTCTTCGGCCCTGCAGCCGCCGGAACCGCCGACGATTTCGGTATCTGGAGCCATTCGGTATGATACAGGTTCCGCACATGTGCCAGCCCAAGGCATTCGGGTTGAGCTGAGAGATGACGAGGAGCCGTACGGTCATGGCCCAGGTGAACTGCTAGCCTGGACTGAGACCGATGACTTCGGTCGCTACTCATTTGAGGACATCGACAACCGCGATCTCGACGGCCCCGAACGCCGGCCAGCCGCCGGCCAGGACGTCCGTCTGCTCATCCTGACTGACAATGGCCACGTTGAGGTGCAGCGCTATCCGCAAGGCAGCACCTACAACTGGGCGTCCGATGATCCTGATCTACTCGGCGCCCGCGGCCTGGTCAACAACGTGCCCGACGGAGCTCGCGTTGAGTTCTCTACGATTCAGTTTGATGACGATGTCGAAGACTACCAGGCCATACGAGCCTTCGTGGCATTGAACGACGGATGGTCGTTCCTGGTAGATGACATGGGGTTGCCCGACCCCGGTCGCGCGGTGGCACGCTGGCCGTCGCTCACAACGTCTGCACGCGGCTACTACCCGGATCAGCGGCTCATCATCCTGAGCACCGGAGACGCTGATTTCCCCGATGCGGTGATGCATCTCGAGGCTCACGCTTTCATGGACAACATGCTCCGTGATCTGGGGGGAACCTATCCGCCAGAGTGTGTCGTCGAAGAGCCGATTGGCGTGGAGAGCAGCCAGACCTGCGCCTGGATTCACGGATGGGGCCTGTTCTTCGCTGCGGCAGCGCAGAATGATCCCTCCTACGTGACAGCTTCCCAGGCTCTCAGCCTCGAATCCCCACTGGTGGATCTGGACGACGGAGACGCCGTGTCCGCGCGGGTGGCTGGCGCTCTCTGGGACCTGATGGATGCTGCCAACGACGGGTTCGACCAGTACACCGGCTCCTTCATGGAGCTGTGGAATGGCATGTCGAGTGCGCCGGTATACACCTTCCGTGAGTTCTGGGACGCCAGTGGAATCCCCGCGTGTGAGGGGCTGACAGCCCTGGCTCAGAACACGATCAACTACAACACGCCGCCGCAGTTGGACCCCTTCCCGGATCCAATAGAGATGGATGAGGATCCTGAGTCACCGCCGGCATTCGATATGCGTACCCGTGCGCGCGATGCTGAGTGCTCCTTCGACAAGCTGTTGTTTGACGTCGAAGGGTCGGCGACGAGTACGGTCAGCGTGGAGTTGCGGGAAGATGGATTCCTGGAGATAGTGCCGGCTGAGAACTGGTACGGTGAGGTCACGGCCAACGTCAGGGTTTTCGATGGCGTCGACTTCACCTCGCAGCCGCTGCATGTAATCGTGCACTCCGTGAACGATGCGCCGCGCATCGCTCCGCCACCGGACCGAACAGTTAGGGTGGGTGAGGAGATCGTCTACCAGCTTGAGAGCCGTATCTCAGATGTTGATGATGAAAAGGATTCGCTCACATTGAGTGTCGTTCCAGCCCAGGAGGTATTGGTACCCAACCTGGAATGGGAGATCGACCAGGAGAACTTCATTGTCCGGTTCATTCCGCGCATGTCCGGCGGCGAGGAGGATCTACGGCCTGGCACCAACGCGGTTGAGTTGGTCGTAACAGATCCCGGTGGAGCAGCGGGCCGGCATACCCTGTTGCTCACGTGGGAGCCTCTCCCCAATCAGCCGCCGGCCATCGCATCCACCATCCCAGAGGTGTGGGAGGCTCACAAAGGCCAGACTATCGAGATGGATCTCCTCACATATGCGACGGATGATCGCGACGAGCCGTCGGAGCTGAGCTGGACGGTCGATTTCGATAAGCTCGACAACGCCACGGTGGTTGGGGCTGGCACACAGAAACTGATCTTCACACCTGACCCGGCGGGTTTCCTCGGCGACGACGACATCACTCTGGTGGTGCAGGACCGGGACGGTCGGGAGAGCACGGTAGATGTGATCCTCCGCTGGACACCGGAACCGAACATTGCGCCAACGATCAACCCACCGATTCCCGACTTTTCGACCGGGATCAACCAACAGTTGGTCGTTGATCTGAGCGCCTATGGCCATGACCAGGATGACAACGAAAATGGGTTGCGCTGGTATGTCCAGTTTGTCGATCCTGAGGCGCCGAACCCCTTCATCACGGGTCAGGGAACGCAGAAGCTGACGTTCACGCCGGTGCTCAACTACGAGGGGACAATTGAGGCGCTGTTCGTTGTCCGCGATCCGAAGGGCGCTGAGGCGAGCCAGTTGGTCAACCTGATCTGGCAGCAGTACAAGGTTTACATTCCGCTCCAGTTGCGGCCGTTCCCACAGAAACCCGCGAACTGAGCTGGGGAGCGCGGGAGCAGGGGAGCAGGGGTGAGGTCCAGCGCCTCATCCCTGCTTCCGTTCTTGGGTTATCGGGAGAC
>JBHHXF010000162.1:0-7647 GCA_046756905.1 Anaerolineae bacterium
TGTCGAAGGGTTGGTGCAGTTTCAACTGCCGAAACGCAGGCAGCCTGAGTAGTAACCAAAGTACTAGAGTTCGTGGCGTCGTGAAACATACGCGCCTAACGCGCCGTTCACGAATCGGCGCGAGCTGTCGCTGCCGAACGTTTTCGCCAGTTCGACAGCCTCGTTTATCACAACTTTCACAGGTGCATCACCTTCCCGTAGCTCAAACAGCGCCATGCGGAGGATGTTGCGGTCGATGAGCGCCATCTGGTCGACTGGCCATTCTGTCGCAATTTTCTCAATGATCTTGTCCAACTCCGGCTGGCTCTGAAGGACCCCACGAACAATCCCAAAAGCAAAGTCAACAGGATCGTCGGCAAGTTCCAGGTACTCTTGGAGCCGTTGCTCGAAAACGTTCGCTGGATTGTGTTGTGCGACGTCGACTTCGTACAGCACCTGGAGCGCCAGTTGCCGTGCAAGCCGTCGAGCTTTCATTCCATCGCTCCTCTGTCACCTGGCAGCAGCACATCTTGGATGTAGACGTTTACCTCAGTGACAGACATCCCCACCATTTCGCGGATGGCCCGACTGATTGCTGTTTGGACCTCTTGGCCAAGTGTGAGCATATTGGCATCATGCTCTGCGATTACATGCAGTTCTACAGACACGGAGTCGCCGTCTACCTCGACTTTCACGCCCGCATGCCTGTCGCCTCGCCTGAAGACGCGGTTGACGCCGTCCATGATGTGGGTGTCCAGACGGGCAACCCCCGGTGTCTTGAGTGCCGTCAGCCGGGCGATGGTAACCAGTACCTGGGATGCGATTGTGACTTTGCCCAACTGCTTTTGCATTTGATCCTGACTCGATCTCTCAGATGACCATGCCGCCGTCCACTCGCAGAACCTGACCCGTGATAAAGCCGGCCTCATCGGAGGCCAGGAAGGCGACCACATTTGCAACATCCTCTGCAGTACCAAGCCGACCTAGCGGTGTCAGTTCCACAGCCTGTTGGATAAGTTCTGCGGGCAAATCGGCTGTCAGGTCCGTCGGGATGTAGCCGGGCGCGACCGCATTGGCTGTAATGTTTCGGGTCCCCATCTCTTTGGCGACGCTCTTAGTGAAGCCGATGAGGCCGGCCTTGGCCGCTGAGTAGTTGGCCTGGCCCGGGTTACCGGCAACGCCGGCCACCGACGTGATATTGATAATCCGACCACCGCGCTGCCGCATCATCGGACGGATGGCCGCCTTGGTAACATTATAGGTCCCTTTCAAGTTTGTGTCCAGCACCAGGTCCCAGTCGGCCTCTTTCATCCGGGCGAGCAGATTGTCGCGTGTGATGCCGGCGTTGTTCACGAGGATGTCAAGGCGGCCGAACTCGTCGAGGGTGGTCTTTACTAGGCGCTTGGCATCGCCAGAGTCGCGTACATCACCTGCCACGGCGACGGCATCTCCGCCTTTAGCTCGAATCTCTTCGACCACCTCAGCGGCAGCCTCTTGGTTCGCGTGGTAGTTGACGACGACGCTGGCGCCCTGGCCGGCCAGTGTCTGGGCAATAGCTCGCCCGATGCCACGTGACCCGCCAGTCACCAATGCAACCTTGCCCGTGAGATCAATCATCAATTTGCTCCCGTGGTGGTGTATTCGCTGGTTTTGGCGATTGCCGCGATGCTCGTTGGGTGATCGCCTCATGCTGCGAGTGACTTGAACTCAGCGATGTCACTCGGGCTGCGCACGTTGATCCGCTTGGCGCCCCGATCGATGCGTCGAATGAGGCCGGCCAGCACGTCGCCTGAGCCGATCTCCACGAAAGTGCCCACACCCTGGTCCATCATGTAGCGGATCGAGTCGACCCAGCGCACCGGATGCGTGAGCTGCTGGATCAGTTCTTGCCGAAGGGCCGGCACGCTTTCCAGCGGTCGCGCGGCGATGTTGCCGACTACTGGGATCCCAGGCGATTGGATTGGAGTTGCTCTTACTGCCTCTGCAAACTCGTCCACGATGGAATTCATGAGTACGGAGTGGGCGGCGATGGAGACAGCAAGGCGAATGACACGCCTGGCGCCGGCCTCACTGGCCAGGTCCATTGCTCTCTCGATGCCGTCGAATGTCCCAGAGATGACGATCTGACCGGGCGCGTTATCATTGGCCACCTGAACACCGCCGGCCTGCCGGCAAATATCTGCTACAGTCTGTTCGTCAAGTCCCAGAACCGCTGCCATGCCACCGGGGTTTCGCTCGCCGGCAAGCTTCATAAGTCGCCCCCGTTCCCGAACCAACCACAAGCCGTCGGCAAAGCTCAGGGCGCCCGCGGCGACCAGCGCGCTGTACTCGCCCATACTGTGTCCGGCGACAAACGCCGGCGTGGTCAGATCGGTTCGGTGTTGCAGAGCGCGGAGTGCAGCGATGCTCACGGTCAGCAGAGCCGGCTGGGCATTTACCGTATCATCCAGCGTCTCCTTGGGTCCCTCGAAGCATAAATTCGTAAGGTCAAAGTCCAGAATCCTGTTGGCGTCCTCGAAAACAGCACGAGCCTCCGGAGAGGCCCGGTATAGGTCCTGCCCCATTTCAACTTGCTGTGACCCCTGTCCAGGGAAGACGAATGCTATCTGCGCGGTCATGTCGAGTCCGTTGAGTTCAAAGTGGGCAACGTCGAGGCAACTGAGGGCATGGAGAAAGCGGAACGATCACAGAATACAGCGTGAAACGTAAAACGTGAAACGTGAAGAGGATTCTCCAATCTTGGTACATTATCACGTTTCACGCTTTGTGTTCTGCCCCTGGCCTTGCAATCAACAAGGATGCAGGCATGATAGGGTTCACAGTTCCCCTGTCAGCTTACAGTTCAATCTACTCGCTGGAAGGTTGTTCCTCAACTGCGACTACCTCGACACCACGGTAGAAACCACAATATGGGCAGACGTGATGCGGTAGTCGTGGGCTGTGACACTGCGGACACTCTACTAGGTGGACCCGCGACAGATTGTCATGCGTGCGACGCTTGTTTCGTCGGGTGCGAGATACGCGCCGCTTTGGTAGAGCCATTTATTTGCCTCCTGATGAAATATGCCATTGTCAAGCTAGTAGCGACTGTAGTTTCGACCAGCGTGGATCCGTGGCGTCGATCTCACAGTCACACGCGCCTTCATTCAAGTTTTGACCGCACTGTGGGCACAGGCCGGCACAGTCTGGCCGGCAGACGGGATGCACCGGCGCTGCAAGCAGAGTTCCCTGCCGAATGACCTCGCTAAGGTCGAGGATGTGGTGTTCATCAATGAGTGTTGCGAGTTCTTCGCCGGCGACCTTCGGTAGCGCCGCTCCCGACCTGATGTCAATTGTCGGGCGAAAATCCTCCTCCAGTTCGACCTTCACCGGTACTTCAAATGGCTCAAGACAACGATCACATCCGAGTTTCAGGGAGGTCTCCAGCGTACCGGTCACCAGGATGCCATCGGTGGTGCGCATCAGCGTTATGGTCCCCTGAATCGGGCACGTGATATTGATGCCATCGATGTCCAAGAGTGGCTGCAGTTCGCTGGCCGGTTCATCGACTTCGTAGTGACGAGCTGTACCGGTCGGTGCACGCAGAAGTTGCGCGACGTTGAATTGCATCGGTTGTTAAGCCTCACTTGGAGCTGAGAGTCTCGTCGAGGAACATCGCTCGACGGTGGGATAACCGGACCTCCGCTCCAGGAGGCCCAACCCGGCACATGATTATAGGCGAGATAGGCTGGGCTGTCAAGAAACTGACATCTCTGTGGAATTGGCTGTTGCCTCTTCCTCCGTAACCTCTTCTGGTGGTGCGTCTTCTGGCCGGGAAGGTCTTAGAAGTGCAATGCCGTTTTCGACAGTACTCTGGAAGCTCCTCAACTGTTCTCCCAGCTCCTCCAGGACACGCAGGGCATAAGCATCGGCTTCATCGCGGATGCCCTTGGCTTCCAGGTGGGCGTGCTCCAGGAGAGCCAGTTCCCGCTGTTCTGCCCGCTGCGCAATGCCGTGCTCCGCTATCAACTCCTCCGCCTGCTGCTCGGCCAGGGCAACAATGTTTTGTGCCCGTTCCTGCGCCTGCGCAAGGAATCGATCCCTGTCCTGCTGGATTTGCTTGGCCTCCTGAATCTCTTTCGGCACAGAGATGCGCAACTGGTTAATGAGTCGCAAGAACTGCTCCTCATCGATCACCAGCATCTTTGTCAGAGGGATCTGGGTCCCGCGGTCGCGTAGGGATTCTAGTTGGTCAATCAAGTAGTCGATGTCCATGAGTGTTATCCCTTTCGAATCGCTGATTGCCGGTTGACAATGGGAGCCGGCGGTCGGTGCGTTAGATTGCCGCGGCCAATACGCCGGCTTTCTCTTGCAGTGCGTAGGCAGCAGACGGTGGTACCATGGCGGAAATGTCCCCCCCGAGTAGAGCGACCTCTTTCACTAGGGCTGAGCTCAGGAATGCATGTTCGGGACTTGCCATCAGGCTGACCGTTTCGATCTCTGGAGCAAGCTGCCGATTCATGTGGGCCATCTTAAACTCGCTCTCGAAATCTGACACAACGCGTAGTCCTCGGATCAGCACCTTAGCTCCATGAGAGCGTGCGTACTCTATAGTTAACCCTGAATATGCATCCACGCTTACGTTGGGCAGATGTGCCGCCGCGGCTGCGACCATTTCCATGCGTTCTTCTGTGGAGAATAGCGGGCTCTTGATCGGATGATCATGATCGAAGACAGCCATGATAACCTCGTCGAAGATGGCGGCCGCCCGCTCCACGATGTCCAGATGGCCATTCGTGATCGGATCAAACGTTGCTGGGAATACTGCAATTGTCATCTCTTTTTGCCTGGTCCAAACTAGCTTAGATCGCCCTCGCCTTTCCAGAAATCGTTCACCCGCTCGACCAGGAGGGCGTGCTCTGGTGCGGTCAGATCGGGGTCGCGCCGAAAAATCTCCATAGCTTCCGCTCTGGCTGTTTCCAGAATTCGGACGTCGCTCAACTTGGCCGCCTTCAGATCTGGCAGACCACTCTGTCGGGTGCCGAAAAACTCGCCAGGGCCGCGTAGTTTCAGATCTTCTTCGGCCAGCCGGAAGCCGTCGTGAGTTTTCTCAACTATGTCGAGCCGGGCCTGGGCGTTCTGTGAGGGTGAGTCGGCCAGCAAAAGGCAGTAGGATTCATGTTCGCCGCGACCTACCCGGCCGCGGAACTGGTGAAGCTGCGCCAGTCCGAATCTATCTGCTCCCTCGATGACCATCACCGACGCGTTGGGAACATCGATCCCGACCTCGACGACAGAAGTGGATACCAATATGTCCAGCTCGCCGGCCCGGAATTGCGCCATGACGGCTTCCTTTTCGGCGCTCTTCAGCCGGCCATGCATCAAGCCAAGCTTCAATTTCGGGAAGACCTCCCGCTGGAGTCGCTCGTACTCCTCGGTGGCGGCCTTGGCCTCTATCTTGTCTGACGCCTCCACCAGCGGGCAGATGATGAATGCCTGCCGGCCCTTCTCGATCTGCGAGCGAACGAATTGGTACGCCCGCTCGCGCTCTCGGGGATGCACCTTGCGAGTACCGATCCTCTGCCGGCCTGGCGGCAACTCATCGATCACCGAGATGTCCAAGTCCCCGTACACAGTGAGCGCTAGTGTGCGCGGAATTGGGGTGGCCGTCATGACGAGTACGTGTGGCGCAACCCCCTTTTGTCGTAGTGTAGACCTTTGCCCCACGCCGAATCGGTGCTGTTCATCGATCACGACAAAGGCCAGGTCCTTGAATTCCACACTCTCTTGAATCAAGGCGTGTGTTCCGACCAAGATGTCCACTCTGCCCGCTGCAATGTCTTCGTAGATCGCTTTTTTTTCTGATCTGGTCAGGCTCCCTGTCAGAAGTCGAACTACAGGCGCTGGCCTGTGGCTCTCCGAACGATCACTACTGACCGACGAGCCTTGATTGTTTTTCTCGTCGATCTGGCTCTCCGCAGATCTTGGTCGCCCGTCAACTGTCGTTCGATGTCCGTCGCCGAGGGCTGCGAGCACCTCTGTGACGTTGCGGTAGTGTTGCTCGGCCAGAATCTCAGTGGGCGCCATGAGTGCAGCCTGGGCGTCATTCGCGACGGTCATGAGCATCGCGATGACGGCAACGACTGTTTTACCAGATCCGACATCTCCCTGAAGCAGCCGGCTCATCGGACGCGTGCGGGTCATGTCCCTCAGGATATCGTTTAGTACTCGATCCTGCGCCCGTGTAAGTTTATAAGGAAGCACATCTAGCACGGACCGCAGCAGGTCTATCTGGATCTCGATAGGCCGGCCAGTTTCTTGCTGCCAGAGGCGTCGTTGTCGGAGAACGCCAAGCTGAATGAGCAAGAACTCGTCGAAACTAAGCCGGCGCTGAGCCTCCTTCAGCTTGTCCCAGCTATCGGGGAAGTGCACCTGATGCAGGGCTTCGTTAATGCCTGGCAGGCTCTCTCGCTGGCGCACATGCTCGGGCAAGCATTCCACCACGGCACTGCTCCAGCCCTGAACTATGCGATGCATGAGACGACGCATCCAGCGTGCACTTATGCCTTTGGTCAGGGGATACACGGGCACTAACCGGGCTGTGTGGAGTAACTGCTTTTCCAGAGGCTCCCACTCCGGAGTCTGAAAAGTGAGCCGGCCCAGGTACTTCTCGACCCGCCCACTGAGGACGATCTTGCGCCCGGAGCGAAATTGTCTGGCCAGGTAGGGCTGATTGAACCATGTGGCTTCGATGGTTCCTGTGGCATCCGAGAAGATAGTTTTGGTGATTGTCTGTCCGGAACGCGTGCGGCGGTTCTTGCATTCCCAGACTGTGCCGACAATTGTCACTTCCTCGCCGTATTCAAGCTGATTTATCGTCTTGAGTGCGCGGAAGTCATCGTAGCGCCGGGGGAGGAGGTACAGAAGATCTTCGACAGTTCGAACTCCCAACCGGTCGAGTCGCCGGCGATACTTATCGCTGATTCCATAAAGCTCTTCGACGGGAGTCTTAAGATCCAGCTCAGGCTCGACTTTAGCAGTCTGTGCGGGGCCGGCGTCTTGTGCGCGGTCTTGATCTTGGTCGGGGGACTCTGGCCCGGCATCCGCGTCAACCTTCTCAGACAGGTTGGGTGCTAACTGCTGCGCTTGGCCGGGCGGTGGCTGTGGAGAACTATCTGGTTGATCACTCGGGCTTTCGTCACGCTGAACCCTCGCTTGGTCCGGGGGTTTGACCGGCGGGTCAGTAGCTCGTTCCTCTGGTCTGCGAAGCTGGCGCAGTTGTTTCTGAGCCTCCCGCACAGTCGATACGCGGCTGGTAGGGTCTTTCTGTTCGTAGCCCCGCAGCAACTCTGTGATGATGCGAATTTGGCGCTGGCCGGCATCGTCGTCGATGGCTTCCAGCGCTTCTTGTTCCCAGCGCGCCACGAATAGCTTGAGACCGCCGATCACAGCTCGATCGCGGAATTCCATATCGCGCTCCAGGTTTAGTACCTTGTTGAGCTTTTCCAATACCGGTAACATGCCGACCCTCTCACATGGTATGCCCCTGCTCCGAGAATAGTTGGCTGGTTGGCTAGATGGCTGGTTGGCTTGTATAGTACTGCCATCCAGCCATCTAGCCATCTAGCATTTTCGACATAGTCCCGAATTATGTGCTTAATCACCAAACGAGACAAGAATCTCCTATTT
>JBHHXF010000163.1:0-7638 GCA_046756905.1 Anaerolineae bacterium
CGCGCACCGCTGGCGGAGGCGACTTTCCCCAGCGCCGACTATCCCAGCCTGGAAGCGCTCGTGCGGGAGTTTCTGGCCCGGGTGAACTTGCCCGTGGAACGGGCCAGCTT
Source organism: Anaerolineae bacterium (assembly GCA_046756905.1). GTDB lineage: Bacteria > Chloroflexota > Anaerolineae > Epilineales > JAANWY01 > JBHHTZ01. The sequence continues at coordinate 111 of JBHHXF010000163.1, forward strand.
CGGCGTGGCCGGCCCTGTGCTTGCCGGCCGGGCCACCATCACCAACCTGCCCTGGGTGATGGAGGATAAAGAGCTCCAAACCGCGCTGCACCTGCCGTCCGTCCGACTACTGAACGACCTGGATGCCATCGCCCACGCGGTGCCATTCCTGGAACCGGCTGACCTGCACACGCTGAACGAGGGCCAGCCGGCCCCCGGCGGAGCCATCGCAGTGATCGCACCGGGCACCGGCCTGGGGGAGGCATACCTCACCTGGGACGGGACGCGCTACCGGGCCCATGCCTCGGAGGGCGGCCACACCGATTTCGCACCCACCAACCTGTTTGAGATCGAGTTGCTGCGCTATCTCCAGGGTGAGTTCGAGCATGTCAGCTACGAGCGGATCTGCTCCGGACTGGGGCTGCCCAACATCTACGCCTGTCTGAGGGACAGCGGCTTTGCCGACGAGCCGGCCTGGTTGGCGGAGCAACTGGCTACCGCCGACGACCCCACGCCGATCATCGTCAACGCCGCGCTGGACGAAGAGCGACCATGTGAGCTCTGCGTCGCCACCCTAAATGCCTTCGTCTCCATCCTGGGAGCGGAGGCGGGGAACCTGGCCCTCAAAGTGCTGGCCACCGGCGGCGTCTACCTGGCCGGCGGCATCCCACCCCGTATCTTGTCCGCCCTGGAGCACCCGCGCTTCATACAGGCGTTCCTCCGCAAAGGCCGAATGTCGGATCTGCTGGCCCGGATGCCGGTGCACGTCATCCTCAACCCGAAGGTGGCGCTGCTGGGCGCGGCGTGCCATGGGCTTGAACCTCAAGGTGGGCACGCCATGGCCGGCAATTGATGCGACCAGGGGCCGCCTATATGCCAGGATCACCAGCGGCTGGATTGTCCAGGCGTGTATCATTCCCTCCGTCGCTCGCCGGCGTGGAGCGATCGATGGTGGTTTGGTCAGTTCATCACGCCGGTGGTAGAGGACCGACTGACCTCACCTGGAGGCCCGACAATGTACGATCTGACAAGCTTCACACTCAAGGACATGACCGATTGTGGCGCCGCTCTGCGCAAGCTGGACTCGGGGGCTACAAGCATGGAGGAGGTTGCCAACCAAATTGTTCGCTACCTATACGATCATCTGGTTGATGGGCAATCCGGCGAGAAGTCCTGTGCCCTGGTCCGTTTCTTCAAGACGCACCCCTACAACGAACTTCATCCGGAGCTTCGTGAGTGTGTCCACCAGATTTTGGGCATGCATCCCGAACTTCCTGAGATGAAATGCCTGACCTTGTTGGCGACCGCCGGCGTGAAACCGGAGTGGAACGTCAGGCAAATGTCCATAGGACACAAGGTTCACCCGCTGCCGAGCCCGGACATGGTCGCGCAATATCCCATGGTCTCACAACTCATCGAGCAGTTCGGGTTGGAATTAGACGCGATGCTGCAGCCAGACCCGGCCCTTCTGGTGGACTTGGAGCGGAAAACGTTCAACGTGTTCCACGTGCCCAAAGCGGCTGGCAGTCCCTACGTCCCCGACCAAGAGGATTTCGTGATCCCGTTCGGAATCCAGTCGGTGTTGGGGTTCGGCGGCATGCTGCCTTCAGGGGAGCTCTTCGCGGTTATCCTGTTCTCCAAAGTGCACATCCCGCGAGAGACCGCTGAGTTGTTCAAGACGCTAGCGCTTAGTGTAAAGACGGCGGTGTTGCCTTTCGAGGGAACAACTGTCTTTGCTGGATCGCATGAACCAGATCGAGCCACGCATGATGCTGGCATGAGAGATGACATCATGACTCGGGAGGTGGTGACGCTCAGGTCCCAGGCGGCAGTGATGGATCAGTTGTTGGGGGTGCACGAACAGGTGGTGCGCGAACAGGCCAGCCGGCTCGAACAGGCCGCCGTGGCCGCCGAACGCAGCCGGCTGGCGCGGGACCTACATGATTCGGTGACCCAATCGCTGTACAGTCTGACCCTGCTAGCCGAAGGGTGGCGACGCATGGCCACCGCCGGCAAATTGGAGCGCGTAGATGAGCTCCTGGCCGAGCTGGGTGAGATTTCCCAGCAGGCGCTCAGAGAAATGCGCTTATTGGTCTACGAGCTACGGCCGCCGGCGCTGGAGCGGGAAGGGCTGTTGGGGGCATTACATCAGCGGCTGGGAGCGGTCGAGAAGCGGGCCGGCGTGGATGCGCGCCTGATCGCGGAAGAAGTGGTTGAACTGCCGGCACCGGTGGAAGAAGGACTTTACCGCGTGGCCCTGGAAGCCCTAAACAACGCCCTGAAGCATGCAACAGCCACCTCAGTCATTGTTCATATCCGCACCGATAACGAGAGGGTGGAGTTAGAGGTGGTGGACAACGGTCGAGGCTTCGATCCTGGCACGGTCGATGATCGAAGCGGCATGGGATTAATCAGCATGCGCGAAAGGATGGAGAAGCTGGGTGGCTCGTTGACGATTCGTTCAACGCTGGGGCAAGGAACGAGCGTGAAGGCAGTGATCAGTAACCAGTAACCAGTGTACAGTAAACAGTAGTCGTACCAATCACTGTATACTGTTCACTGGCCGGGAGGTGTTTCCAATGTCTGAAACGATTCGTATTCTTATCGCTGACGACCACGCCGTAGTGCGGAAAGGGTTGCACACCCTGATAACGAGCGAGCCAGGCATGGAGATTGTCGGTGAAGCCGAAGATGGGGTTGCGGCCGTGCTGAAGGCCCGTTCGTTGCAGCCTGACGTCATCCTCTTGGACATGGTGATGCCGCGACAAGACGGTCTCGAAGCCATCCGACAAATCAAAGAGGATAATCCTGAGGCGCGCATCCTCGTGCTCACCAGCTTTGCTGAGGACGACAGGGTCTTTCCGGCGATCAAGGCCGGCGCACTGGGCTATCTACTGAAAGATTCCTCCCCTCAGCAATTGCTCCAGGCCATCTATGATGTTGACCGCGGCGAGTCGGCACTGCATCCCTCCATTGCCCTGAAAGTGATACGTGAACTGAACCAACCGTCGGATCTGTCCCCGACCGAAGATCCGCTGACGGAGCGCGAGGTGGAGGTTCTGAAACTGGTGGCGCGGGGACTCACCAATCAGGAGATTGCCGAGACGCTGGTCATCAGTGAGCGTACGGTGGGCAATCACACCAGCAATATCTTAAGCAAACTGCATCTGGCAAATCGCACGCAGGCTGCACTTTACGCCCTTCGCGAAGGACTTGCATCCCTAGATGAACCCGACTAGGTAATTCTACCCAGTCCCTGTTTAGTTCTACTCAGGCCATACACAGTGAAGACCGCTCATGTGAGCGGTCTTTTTTCGTGCAGAAACTCTCCCCCGAAATGCGTATTCTTTCCGATGTGCGCCGGCGCTTCCCTTGATATAATAACAGCCAGTGATAAGTTGATCATATCCAGAGAAGAATCAGAAACGCATGAAAGATCAAACATTGGCGATGGTCATAGCCAGGCCGGGCCAGGTGCGAGATAGTTTGCAAGTCCTGCTGACCGCGATACCCCAGATCGACGCAGTCCTTGTCGTAGATGATGGTCCAGCGGCGCTGGACATCGGGATGAAAAATCGCTCAGCCCTGGTGCTACTGGATTTTGACTTACCCAAGGATGAGGCTTGGGTAACATTGCAACAGATCAAAACTGCTTGGCCGCGGACACAGTGTATTGCTTTGGTTGATCATGAGCAGGAACAGGAGATCGCTAAAGCTGCTGGGGCAGATGTTGCACTGATCAAAGGGATTCTGGCAGCAAGGCTCGGCACAACTATTGAAGAACTGTTGATCCAACAGGAAGCCTGAACACCAGATAATACATAGGGAGAATACATACAATGGCTGCACATCCAGATCTGGTAATGAAGGTTGATACTGAGGATACGGCTCGGAAGCAGTATCCAACGTTGTACAAGACCATGGCGATCGATGGATTAGACGTTTTCTACCGCGAGGCGGGCCCGGAGAGCGCGCCGGCGATCCTACTGTTGCACGGTTTCCCAACGTCGTCGCACATGTTCCGCAACCTGATGCCGGCGTTGTCGGATCGTTTCCACCTCATTGCCCCGGACTATCCGGGATTCGGCCACAGCTCGATGCCGGCCGTGGACGAATTCGACTACACCTTCGACCGGCTGGCCGATGTGGTTGAAAAGTTCATCCGAAAGTTGGGACTTGAGGAATACAGCCTATACGTCATGGACTATGGCGCACCGGTGGGCTTTCGGATCGCCAGCGTGCATCCGGATCGCGTGCAGGCATTGATTGTGCAGAACGGCAATGCGTATGGCGAAGGGCTGCGCGAGTTCTGGGAGCCCATCAAGGCGTACTGGAAAGAGCAGACCGAGACCAACGCCGACGCATTGCGGAACCTGTTGACCATCGAGGCGACGAAATGGCAATACACCCACGGTGTGCGGAACGAGGAAGCCATCAGCCCGGACAACTGGATCATCGACCAGGCACTACTCGATCGCCCCGGTAACAGTGAGATCCAACTTCATCTCTTTTACGACTACGGTTCCAACCCGGCGTTGTACCCGGAATGGCAGACGTACTTTCGGGAGCACCAGCCGCCGACGCTGGTGGTCTGGGGCAAGAACGATTACATCTTCCCCGCCGAAGGGGCGCATCCGTACAAGCGCGACCTCAAGAATCTCGAGTTCCACCTGTTGGATACCGGACACTTCGCGCTCGAGGAAGACGGCGACGCGATTGCCGACCTGATCCGTCGGTTCCTAGGGAAAATCGTTGTCTCCGACATGTAAGCCCATGTTCGACACGAAGGAGGTAACCGAAATGGAAGCAGCCGTGATCCGTGAATTCGGCGCATCTCAGGTGCTCAAGTACGAAGATACCGACTTGAACATGCAAACTTTCAAATCGTTCAAGGCGCGAGGAAATGAGGAGGACAACATGAACGGCATAAGAGAGAACGCGCAAGAGGAGAAAACGACGTTGGTTGTTGGCGGCACGGGCAAGACCGGCCGAAGGGTGGTGGAGCGGCTCACGGCACGCGGCCTGCCGGTCCGGATCGGATCCCGCTCCGGCGAGCCGCCGTTCAACTGGGAAGACCAGGCCACGTGGGCACCCGCGCTGCGGAACGTAGGAGCCGTGTACCTGACGTACTATCCGGATTTGGCGGTCCCGGGAGCAGTCGACGCCATCCGTTCGGTAGTTGAGCTGGCAATGGGAAGCGGAATCCGGCGGCTGGTCCTGCTGTCCGGCCGGGGCGAGGAAGAGGCCCAGCGCGCCGAGCAAGTCTTGCAGGACTCGGGTGCGGACTGGACGATCCTGCGGTGTAGCTGGTTCTCCCAGAACTTCAGTGAGAACTACCTACGGGATCCCGTCGTCAGCGGCGAGGTCGTCCTCCCGGCAGGGAACGTTGGGGAACCTTTCGTCGACGCCGACGACATTGCGGACGTCGCAGTCGCGGCGCTGACCGAGGACCGGCACGTGGGCCAGCTCTACGAGCTGACCGGGCCCCGGCTGCTGACTTTCGCGGAGGCGGTCGGGGAGATCGCCAAGGCGACCGGCCGGGAGATTCGTTACGTGCAAGTCTCACCGGAGGAGTACGCGTCCGCGCTGGCAGAGGCCGATCTGCCTGCCGAGTTCGTGTGGCTGGTTAACTATCTGTTCACCACAGTCCTGGACGGTCGCAACGCTGTCCTGACGGATGGCGTCCAGCGCGCTCTAGGCCGGGAGCCGCGAGACTTCAGCGACTACGCGCGGGCGACCGCCGCCACCGGTGTCTGGAGAGGTTAGAACCATGGGAGTCTTTCAGATTGCATTGATCTTGGCTACCTTTCTATGTTCCTTGGCGGCAGGCTTCCTGTTTGCCTTTGCATCCGTGGCGATGCCGGGCATAAGAAGTCTAAATGACCGGGAGTTTATTCGAACTTTTCAGGCAATGGACCGCGTTATCCAGAATAACCAGCCGATTTTTGTGTTGGTTTGGGTCGGTTCAGTTGTGGCTTTGGTTGCTGCGGTTGTACTTGGCGTCGGGCAATTGGGTGGAGCTGAGCGTCTGCTCATAATCTTCGCCGCACTCGCCTACCTTTTCGGCGTCCAATTACCGACCGTCACTATTAACATACCGCTGAACAACAAACTGCAAGCTCTGGATGCCGACGCTATGAATGGAACATCACAAAAAGTAGCTCGCAAAGGCTTCGAACCGCGTTGGAACCGATGGAACTCAATCAGGGCAGCCTTTGCGAGCGTGGCTTCTGTCCTACTAATAATCCTACTATTCAGACTTTGAAGAGTGGGTTGTGGATAGCAGTAAGCCCAACCACACGCTCCGGCGGACGCGCTAACGCACGCCGCTGAGCTTTGCGCCATGCGACGCGGCTATGGTTAAATAGCCCTGATCCGAAAACGGGCGGGGTATGACGGTCCACGACATAGACGATCTCGAAAGCACAGTTGAGTCAAGTGGAGTGAACACAGCAAATCAATCCAATAGAAAAGGAGTACTTACAATGGCTGGACTTCCAAATCCAGGAATGCAGGTTGATCGTGAGAATACGGCCCTGGTCATCACGGATCCACAAAATGACTTTTTGAGTCCTGACGGGGTGACCTGGGGCGTCGTTGGCGAGAGCGTAACCGAGAACAACACGGTTGAGAACATCGAGACCCTCTTGAAGGCCGCTAAGGTGCATGGCCTCCTGGTTTTCATCTCGCCCCACTACTACTTCCCGACGGATCACGGGTGGAAGTTCGAAGGCGCGCTGGAGAGGCTGATGCATGACATCGGCATGTTTGATCGGAAGGGGCCCTTGAACCTGGAGGACTTTGAGGGTTCGGGGGCCGACTGGCTGGAACGCTACAAACCATACATTCAAGACGGCCAGACAATTGTCGTCAGCCCCCACAAAGTCTACGGGCCGGAATCCAACGATCTGGTCTTGCAGTTGCGCAAGCGCGGGATTGACAGGGTCATCCTGGCCGGCATGTCGGCCAATCTGTGTACCGAATCCCACATGCGAGAGTTACTGGAGCAGGGCTTTGAGGTGGCGGTGGTGAAAGACGCAACGGCGGCTGCCAAGGTGCCCGAAGGCGACGGCTACGCCAGCGCGGTGGTCAACTTTCGCTTCATAGCGAACACCGTTTGGACGACCGAAGAAGCCACACAAGCGATGAGCCAGGTGAGCGCCGGCCAGTAATTCGCCGGCACAAGAATTCAAGTTCGCTCCTGGGCCAGACCCCCAGGGCAAGGGACTATAAGTCAAATCAACACAGGGGTGGGCTGGCACCCGCACACCAATGATATATAAGGAGAAATACAGTGAAAACTCGAATCACTTACCTGGGTGGAGCGACCTATCTTCTTGAAATCGGATCATTCCGATTGCTCACCGATCCGGGCTTTGATCCGAAGAATACCGAAAAGAGCGAAGGGCCGGGGCACGTTTTGACGAAGATCATGGCGCCGCCGGTTCCTGTGGAGGAGATTGGGAGGATCGATGCCGTGTTGCTGAGTCACCAACAGCACTTCGATAATCTCGACACCTCGGGGCGCGCGCTGCTGCCAAAGGCCGGC
>JBHHXF010000164.1:0-7636 GCA_046756905.1 Anaerolineae bacterium
TTCCATGGCTATCGCCCGGCGCGCACCGTCGATCCATCCGCACGCGCCGGGCTCTAGCTCACTCCCCTGCTTTCCCCCTAATCCTGAATCCTCACGCAGATGCAGAACACGCGAATCGACGCCCCCGTGATGAGCGTCACGCCGGCCATGGTCAGCGTGCCGATGACCGTGGTGGCCGCCGTTGCGCTCGGCGTGAAGGTGCCCGACAGGAACGCGTCGGCGCCGGCCGAAGCGAGGTTGTGGGCCGCGAGCAGCACGCTGGCGCTGCCGCTGACGCCCAGGTTCATGCTCATGGTCCCGGCCGAGGCGCAGTCATCACTCCAGATGCCGCCGCCGACAACGGTCCAGCCGGCGGGGATGTCGAGGAAGTTGATGGTGTCGGTGGTGGATTCGGTGCCGCCGATCTCGTAGGAGGCCGAGAGCACCTGCATCTCGGAGCCGAGTGTTGCCAGACGGGGAGTGCCGGTCTGGCCTGCGTAGGTACTGGAATTGAAGCTTGCCATTGGACCCTCCTCCCCTACGCGATGCCGGTGAGGCGCACGATCTTGTTGCCGAACCTGCGCGTCGCGGCCATGGTTGCCAGCACGAGAATCTGGGTAGAGTTCCCGCGCTCAGGGATCCGGTCAATCGACACTTCGACGTTGCCGTCCATGCCGAACACTGTCGAGTCGCTGGCGTAGGCGAAGGCGGTGCTGGTCGTGAGCAGCGTCGAGGTCACGAACCTGAAGCCCATGAAGCTGTCCACTTCGCCGGTCACCAGCGTGCGCACGACGTTGTAGTCGGCGCTGGTGACGTTGGTGTCCACGAGAAGATCGCTGATGACCGACGGGTGGCAGGCGAACGTGAACGGTCCTTCCACGTCGGCGGTCAGCAGTGTCTCGCGGGTGGTGATGAGGTGGCTGCTCTGGAGTGCCCCGCCAACGGCGACGTCGGTTCCTTCGTCGGTGCCCCAGACCACCGCCGTGGTGCCGTTCTTGCCTGAGTAGGCGGTACCGTCAAAGGCCGTGATGATGGTCTCGTCCTTCTTGCGATTGAAGGCGTTGTTGATGACCTTCGTCAGGGCTGAATCTGGCGCAACAGACCGCATCAGTCGGATGTCATCGATGCCGGGTTCGAAGATCTCTGCGTACTCGAACCGTTGCGGCGTGATCATCCGCCGGCCCCTGGGCACTTCCTGATAGGTGACTTCCTGGGACCTGACTGTGCGCTCCACGAGGCTGACCGACCCGTAGTCGTCGAAGAATTTCTTCTCTCCCTCGAGACTCTCGAAGTCGACCGTCGCCTGGAGCTTGCTCTCGGTCTGCTGCGCCTGGATGGCGATGCTCGAGGCGAAGGCTACCTTCGCCTGAACATCCACCTGTGGAGTTGCCATGAAACATCTCCCTTGATCCAGGTAGAGGCTCTGATCTCGGGAGTTGTCCGGCCTGACCAGGACTCCCTACCCGCGTTCACGAGCGGGCGGTATCGGAGGCTTTGCCTCGGGTCAGCTCCGGCCCCCCCAGGGTGGGGGGTTCTCTGAGCGCCGTTGAGTCAATCGGCCACAGCGTGGCCTGTCAACCACTATTTTTCCGGTGGCTCGATGAAGTAGGTCTCGGCCAGTCTGCGGTCGACGACGCCGTCCTCGTAGCCGGCCTCGATGAGCTGGCGGGTGATGTCCTCGAATTCGCGGCTCAGGGCCAGCTTCTTGGCGGTGGGTTTCCGGTCCTTGAACGCCGGGTCCATGATGATGGTCTCGGCGCGCTGCTTGAGCTTCTTGGCGCCCTCCAGGCTCATGGCGCCGATGTCCGGGGTGCCGCCCGGTCCGCTCACGAGTTTGTCGTCTCCTACCACGTTGGCTACTTTCACGAAGAGGTCGAGGAATGCCGGGTGGCTGCCCAGTCCGGTAACGTCCAGTACCTTGCGGATCGAGTCGTTCTCGTCCACGAGCTTGCCGAAGTAGCGCTTGGCGGAGGCCAGCAGCGGCTCGAACTTGGCCCCGTAGGTGTCGCGGGCCTCGTTCTCCCAGGTGCGGGTCTGGGTCTTCAGTTCCTCGCTGAGGGTGCCCATGCGCTCGGTGGCGAGGTTGGCGGCCCTTTCGGTGATGCTCTTCCAGGTGGAGGTGGGGATGCCCTTGGCGAGCGCCTCCTTGCGCAGTTCGCCGAAAAGCTCCTTGGTGGGCTCGTCGGCGTCTGGCAGTTCGTAGCCGTCGATGGACTCGGGGGCGCCCATCTTGCGGTGGAAGGAGGTCCAGGTCTCGGCGGGCGCGTCGTCTCGTGGCACGCGCACGGTGGTATCGCGTTCCCGGCGCAGGTGGGCGTAGCTCTTGGCGAGTCCACCGACGTCCTTGAATTGCTTGAGAATCCACTCCCGGCCTTCGGTGCCTTCGGGGATCAGGTCGTCGAGTGGGGGGGTATCGACTCCGTTGAGGAGGTTGAGGTCGTCGTCATCGGCCATGTGTCGCGTCCTTTCGCCGGAAGGTTTCTGCCATGTCCCGCATCGCCACGATGTACCAGTAAGCGTATTTCCTGCCAAGTCTTATGCCGAGGGCGATGGGGTCGATCTGGAGCAATGGCGGGGGCCCGCCGCCGGATTCCGGCCATCTGACGGAGAGGTTGACTTGTTCCTCGGTTTCGTGGGTCTCGTTGACGGCGAACTCGTCGGCGAGGTGCTGGAGGGCTCTGACGCCGTCTTCTGTCTCGAAGAGGCGTTCGAACAGGAAGGCGGCCTGGCGATCGCGTTCTTCGCGTTCGGTCATTTGCTCCTCTTCTTCTTCTTACGCGCGCGCGCGCGCGCGAGGCCGGCTTCTGCGTGGGCGATGGCGAGCGCCTGTTTCTTCGAGATGACAACGCTGCCGCTGGACGATCTCAGCTTGCCTTTGGCGAATTCTCGCATGACGGTGGCGATCTTGCGGCGTCCTTTCTTAGCCAAGGGCTCCTCCTTCCTGGAGTGCTGACAGGCCTTTGCCGGCGCGTCCGACGGTTTGCAGGGCTCTCTGGGCTTCTTCGGCGGCCTGGCGTTCGGCGCGGGCGTTCCTGACGGCCTCGATTTCTTCTTCTGAGCGGAAGATGCGGGCATCTACGTCGGCCAGTTCGGCGTCGAGGCGGGTGATTTCGTCGGGGTCGAGGCGATCGAGCCAGGAGGGATCGCCGGTGGCTCCTGCTCGTTCGATGGCCTGGGCGACGAAGACGCGCGTTTTCTGGGCTGCTTGGCTCTTGGTGGCGGTGAAGAAGGGGCTTTCGAAGGTGCTTTCGACGCGGTCGGAGCCTGACAGGTTGGCGTATTCCTCGAGCTCTGGCAGGGCGTCGGCGCGCTGCATGAGTTGCAGGGTGGCGCTGATGACGGGCGCCAGGAAGGCGCGTTCGACGACGCGGGCGGGTGCTGCCAGTTGTGCGAGGGCGCGTTCTCGCCGTTGCAGGGATTCTTCGGCGGAGCGTGGCTGGCTTTCGGGTTCGCCAAACACGTCGATGAAGAATGCCTGGTTGATCTGTTCGCGGTCCTGGCGGCCGATCTCGTCGGCGACGCGGTAGTCGCTGCCGCTCCTCAGGTACTCCGGTGGCCGGGCGCCTGGCCGATAGACGGCGACGCCTGAGGGGCCGGCGTCGAGTTGGGTGACGGAATCGTCTTCGGTGAGGAGGACGGGGTTGATGTCGCGTCCGGCGGCGATGAGGACCAGTTCCTTGAGTTTGTTGACGCCTTTGGCGTCTGGTCTGGCGAAGTGGCCGGGTCCGCGCCCGTACTCTTCGCCCTGGACGGTGAGCCAGCGGGCGGTGATGTAGGGCAGGAAGTCGAAGCCGCCGATCGCTTCGTCTTTGCCGGTGGGGATGATGGCTTCGTTGTCGCCGCCGGCATTGGCGACCCAGATGCTTGTCCAGGGTTTATTGGCTGCCGGCACCAGATCGCCGGGGATGCCTTCTTCGTTCTCGTAGACGAAGTGGAGGATCTCGACGTCTTCCATTGGCTGGCGCCGGGCGATGTCGAGGATGTTCTTGCCTGGGTAGCTGGAGAATTCTCTGACGGCGTCGAGTGCGGGCATGGTCACGCGGCGGACGATGTAGTTGACTCTGCCGCGCCCCAGTTGCCACCAGTAGTCGAACACCGGGATGGCTTCGAAGCGCAGGCCGCGGAATGCGGCGGTGCCATTGACTGTCGGCGGCAGTTCTTCGACGCTGACGGTCATGTTGGCGAGGATGGACAGGTCTCTGAGTGCTTGTGCGGCTTCGACGTAGAAGTTGCTTTCGGATAGTGCTTCGAGGACGCGCAGGCGTGTGAGGTCGAGCAGTTGGCTCAGTCGTTCGTCGCCGGCGATCTCTCGGGGTGGTCGCAGTTTGAGCCAATCGCCGGTATTGGGGAAGATGGCGCCCATGAGGAAGTTGGCGAATTTGTCTGCGGCTCTGGAGGCGGTGGAGTCGAAGATGGCGCCGAGCCGTTTCGAGCCCATGCTCTTCTTGGTGGTGACGTCGCCGCGGAAGGGTGCCATGAGGTCGAGCAGTTCTTGCCAGACGGTTTCATGTCCCAGGCGTCGGGCCTTGAGCATTTCCCAGCGTTCCATGAGGGCGCGGATCTGTGGTGTAGCGGCCATCGGTTGCTCCTTGTTAGAGTTCGTAGAAGTCCCAGTCGCGTGTGCCGGCGATTCCTTGCGCCGTCGTGCTGAAAAACTTGGTGGCGTTGTTGCGTGCGTAGCGCAGCATCATCATGGCTTTGTGGGTGGCGTCGAGCAGGTGATCATCCTGGCCTTGCAGCACCTTGCCGTCTTCGTGCCGATACCTGCGTTTTTCTTCCAGCCATTCCGTGCAGTTCGTGAACACTTTGAATCTGCCCGACAGCATGCGCTCGTTGATCTCCTCGATGATGGGCATGGTGGCGTGGCTCTTGGTGCCGTCGATGCGCAGTTGGTGGGCGGGGCTTGACAGCATGTTGATGCCGGCACGGCGATAGTTGCCGGCGACGGTGCCGCCGTCCCGATCGCGGCGACTGGCGTCGTGTGGCCAGGCCACGGGGATGGTGCTGGCGCCCATGCCTCGAAGTTTCTCGATGTAGAGTGGTGAGTTGAGTCCTTTGGCCTTGTAGCAGCCGACGACGTGCGCGGTGTCGGTTTCGCGGTCGAAGGCGATGCTGGCGGCGGCGAAGGTGCCGGTGGTATGTGGCAGGTCGATGCCGATGATGCGTTCCCAGCTATCCGGGATGTCGAACGGCACTTCGCTTATGAGTGAGTCCGGGTATGGGTAGATGATGCCGTAGCCGCTGACTGGTCTGCCGTAGACGCGCAGTTCTTCGAACGGGTGGTCCTTGTACTTGTCCCGTATCCGTTGTTTGTGTGCTTCGTCGATATGGCCGCAGTCGTCGATGGTGCACTCGATGAGCCGATAGGTTTTGCCGCTATCGTTCTTGAACAGCAGCCAGATTTCGCTTTCTCCTCGGGTGGGAGTAGCGGCGATGTCCAGGTAGCCGTCGGTGTAGTTGAGGCGTGCCGAAAGTTCGTCGTAGATCCTGAAGTCCGGTGGTTCTTCGTCGATGCCGATATGGTCATACGAATACCCTTGCCGGCGTGACCAGCCGGCGGCGTAGCTGAAGACATCGACGCGTGAGTAGCCGTCGTGTTTGCCGTTGGTGAAGTGTTTGACGCGGGCGTTATCGATCTGGTACTTGACGCCGCCCTTGGCGCTTTCGATGTCCTCTTGTTTGATGCATTCTTCCGGCACCATGCCGGAGCCGCGAGCTCCGTATGGGCCGAAGAGTCGATCGGTGATGAGATCGCGGGTCATGGTGGCGGTATCGGAGCCGATGGCGGCATGGATTGGTCGTGTGAAGCGGTGTCCGCGATACCAGTCCGGATAGAGGCCGGTGTAGTGGAAGGAGGCCTTGATGGACAGGGCGGTGGATTTACCGGCGACCTGATTGAGGCCGCTCATGTAGTTCTGGTGGCAGGTGGAATTGATGAAGACCGCCTGTGTTCTGTTGGGCTTGATGACGGCAAGGCGATCGCGCTGGAGCTTTTCACGCAAGCGGGTCCTCAAGCGGATCCGTTCCTCCAGTTCCTGTCTTTCCTCCCTGTTGTCTCCCATCGTCCTCCTTGAGTGGTTCGAAATCTGCGTCGCTGGCCTGTTGGCGCTGGATCAGCAGGTCCTGGATTTCGCCTTCCAGCTTACCATCCAGGGCCATGAGTTCCTCGAGGCTCTTCCTGCCGAGATCGTCACGGCGTTCAACCTTGGTCTTGACGACGGCCTCTGACGGATACACCCCGCCCTTCAGGAACAGCCTGGCGCATTCGAGCAGTTCCTTGCGGCCGGCCGGCGACTCCAGGTCCGCCGAGTCAATCATCCCCAGCACCTTCTCCCACAACCCCCCCTCAGCCTCCAGACGCGCCGCCAAACCCCTCTTCAACGCCAACCGCGCGTCATTACGCTCCGATACACTCCACCGAATCTCCGAATAAGCCTGCCGAAACTCCGGCACCAACGACAACGTCCTCCTCACCACCGACCACGGCACACCCATCTCCCGCGCCACCAAACCAGCCTTCGCCCCCTCCCGACACGCCCTCAAGAACTCCCCCCGTGCCTCCACTCCCATCACCTCCACCACCTCACCATCACCAGACATCAACCACAACCTCCCCCCAACACCCAACTTCCAAACACCACACAAAAAAACCCTTGAAATCCACCAAAAACCCGCTACCCTGGGGACGGCGGCCAGCGGGCGGGGCGAGCGAGCCAGCGTGTTCGCGACCGAGTTGACCTCAGTCAACGACAGGAGCCAGTGAACACGCGCCCGCCGAGCGAGCCTACTCCAACTCCAACACCGTAGTACCACCTACCACCCCAAACAGCAACAACCCACCCCCAACTCAACAACCAGCCCCCACCGAGAAGACCGGGACCGACCCCCCGCGGAGAAGACCGGGACAACTCCACACGGAGAAGACCGGGACAACTCCCCCGCGTGCGTCGCCGGCGTGCGTGGGGGGCCGGCCCCCGGCGCGAGGGACCCGCGCGGGCGGCGCCGGCCTGGTCACCGCGACCGATCGGCCGGATCGGTGGCTGGATCCCCGCTAGCCCCTTGCGGCTATCGTGGTTGGGTGATCCCCTTCGTCTGAGTCTGCGGTACTTTGGGGGTTGGGCGGCGGGGTTTCTTCTGGGTTTTTTGCTCGACTACGCAGTGGGCCGTGATATCATGGTCGGTGACCAGTGGGGCCGATGGGCGGTTCTGCTGGTGGAAGGATGTGGATGATGCGGAGTTTCTCCGTGATTCTCCCAACGGATCCTGTGATCGCCGGGGCGTGCCTCAAAGCCGCTCTCGGCCCTTGCGGGTCTCTCCTCGCTGAGGAGGGGCTCTGGGTCGAGTTGGTCGCTCAACTCGGCTGGTGTCATGGTGATGCTGTGGCGGATGTGGCGGAAGCGATCGTACGTTCCGCCACGCCGATCGAAGGGAGCCCCAATCCTCAGCGGGCGGAGTTTTCCGTTCGCGGGGATGGGGGGCAGGTGGAGTTCGTAACCCCCGCCGCCGTCGAGGTTTGCGTCTCCACGACTCACTTGGTCGTGGAGTTCGGCCGGGAGAGTCTCTTCCTGGCGTCCCAGATCCTCGCGGCTTTGATGCCGTGGATGTGGGAGCAGGCTCTCCCGCTCCTCGGCCTACTGGCTGAGGAGTACTCCGCCGA
>JBHHXF010000165.1:0-7593 GCA_046756905.1 Anaerolineae bacterium
ACAAAAGCGTGCCGGCGCACAGCTCACGCCGTGCGCCGGCACAGGCACAGGAACTCAGGAGGCGGCAGGGGGGGCTGAGATTCAGACCTCCGAGGTTACTCACCCTCCCGCAGGTTTGCAGCCTCTCTGGCCGAGAATCGCTGCTTCAAGGCCGTTTTTCGGATGCAAAACCACGCCGCATCGCAACCTGCGGGAGGATGGCTGGGTAGCAACGTCGGAGGTCTGTTATCCTCGACTATTGCATCACGGCGCCGTCCAATTCCACTGCATGGCAGCCATCTGGATGTCGATGATGTTGATCTTGCCGTCCCCGTTCACGTCGTAGCGCGCGTCGTAGCCGTTGCCTTTGCCACTGACCGTGTGCCACTTCTGCACAGCCGCCTGGAGGTCACTGGCAGCAACTTTGCTGTCGCAGTCGAAGTCGTACAGGTAGCACACCTTGATCGTCCCGACCAGAGCAGGGTTCTCGTGATCGGCGTAGGTGAACGTGCCCAGCGCGTCGAAGCGCCGGCTGTAACTCTCGCCGCTGTTCAGCAAGCCCGAATCCCATCCGCTGGTGTTCGCACGCGCATCCACGTCGCTCGTCGCACTGTGCCACACGCCGGCGGTGGTCTCGTTGTTCGTCCACTGCACCACCGAGCCCTGCACCACCTCCAGCGTGTCCGGCACGAACCCGCCGGCATCCACCGAGACCGCGTACTGCGTGTCAGCGTACGCCTTGGTCAGCGGGATGTCCAGGTGGACCGGCGAACTGATCACCGTCAGGGTCCAGGAGCGGTAGCCCTGATAGCCCGTGCTCTGATCCACGGTGATGCGGTAATCGCCGGCCGGGGTGTAGAAGCTGTAGTAGCCGTCCGCGCCGGTGAGCTGCGGGTTGGTCTGGCTCTCGTAGAGTTCAGCCGGCCAGCGATTCCAGCCTGACGTCTTCGCGTCGTATTCGAGGGCGGTCACCGTCTGGCCGGACAGCTTGCCGGCGGCCAGACCGACATCCACATCGAAGACGTAGCCGTCGGGGTCGATCAGGCCAGAGCCGCTGCTGCTGCTCGTCACACCACCACAATCGACGGTCAGGGTGATGGATGCACTGGGATCACCGGGGGCGTCGATCACCGTCTGGTACCACCCATCGCCGATGGCCGTCATGTTGTAGACGGTGTTGCTCACCGTCAGTGTTACCGTCGGGTCACTGCAACACGTGCGCACAGTGACCGTGTACTCCTGCGTCACGTCGGGATGGGTCGGCAGGAAGACGGACCAGCCGTCGGGATCCGCACGCCCTTTCTCGCTGCGAATGTGCTGAGTCCAGACGAAGCCGTTGGGTGCGACGGTGGTGAAGGTCATGCTCATCGGGTCCCAGGCCAGCGTATCGTCTACGACCACGACCACGGTCGGAGACGGATCGCTCTCCTTGCCGGCGGCGGTGCGAGCCCTGGCGTAGATGGAGTGAGTGCCGTTGGAAAACGTAAGCGGCACTTCCCAGTTACCGCTGTTGTCCACGCTCGCCGTGGCGGTGTAGACCCCATCCGCGTACACGTCTACGAAGGTGCCAAGCTGGCTCTTGCCGGTCACGGTGAGCGTGTTCGTACACGTCGTGCCAGGGATGGGCCAGGTGATGCGCGGCGGGAGCAGCGGAATGGTGCCGGTGACGACGCTGGTGTTGTTGACGGGATCATCGCCCGGCGTGCTGGTCGTGATGGTGGCCGTGTTGGTCAGCACCGTGCCCGGCGGCAGGACCCAGAACAGGTGGGCCGGCACGTGGAACCAGAGGTCGATGAAGCCGTGATCCCCCGGACTCACCGTCCCCGCATCCCACGAGACGGTGGACGTCACTACCGTGGTCACCACCGTGGGCGGTTCAATGTCGGGAACACTGTGGGAACCCTTGTACGTCGTGCTGATGGGCAGCGTGTCGGAGATGATCACGCCAGCGGCGGAGCTGCCCCCGCTGTTGCCGTACTTGATGTGGAAGTAGAATCGGGCCGGCGGCTGCTTGTTGGTGTCCGCTGCCTCCTCATCGAAGTCCACGAACCGCAGCTCTTTCTCCACCCAGACATCGGGCGGATCGGGTGAGACGACGTCGCCCAGGAGGTAGTCCTCGGTTTCGCCGTACTTGTAGCCCGTGGCCGGCCCGCTGCCATCGGTCGGAATCACATCTCCGGCATCAGTGGCCAGGGCAGTACCAACCGGTCGGTCGGCCAACGTGATACGCATCCATATAGGATCGTCCGCGTTGCCCGGATCAGGATGCCAGGGCATGAAGATGGGTGTCGTGAGTGTGTGCGTGCCTGGGCCTAGAGTGAGGACCTGGTTCTGGACTGCCCACTCATTCGCCGCGGGAGCGCCGGGGCAGTCCAGCGTGTCTTCCCAGTCGCCATCGCGGTTCCAGTCGAACCACACGTTGACAAAGCGCTCGCGCTGCGGCCCAACGATGGTCACCTGATACCTGAACGTTGCCGGCTCGCAGTGCTGCAAGGTTAGCGTATCGCGGAACACGCCGTTGTCGTGCTCGTCCCGATTGGCCTTGTTGGCCGGCGGGTCGATGTTGGTCTGGCCATCCTGATCCGGCATGCGGTCCGCATCCCGCTCGCCGGTGGGCGGCGCGTCGCGCGGCCCCAGCCAGGCATCCTGGGTTGGCTGCAAGTGGATGGGACCCTGCGGCAAGCCGGTGGCCGGATCGAAGACGGTGGGGAAGTTGGCCGGCACGTGCCCGGGATAGGTGGTCATGGCTGCGCCGTCGTGGTTGGTGCTGTCGGGTGCGTCGCCCAGGTCGGGGCAGAGGATGTGGGTGCTCACCTCGTTGGACGCCATCGAGATGCCGCTGGGCAGCACGAGCACAGCCCGGTTGTCGATGCTGTCGCCGCAGCGCTCGTCGTGCTCGTCGCTCACATCGTTTTCGGCGTTCACCCGCACCTTGAAGCTGATCGTCACCAACTCGCCGGCCGCTACATCGCCGTCCCAGGTCACGACGCCGCCACTGTAGCCGGCTGTCGGTTTCGATGCCGAAAGGGAACCATTGACGAAGGTGGTGTGGTCAGGAATCTCGTCTTCCACGTGTACACCCGTCTCCGGGGTGTTACTGCCGTTCTCCACCGCAATGGTGTACTCGAGCACCTCGCCCGGGCTGGCGTGGAGCTTGTCTACCCGCTTGCCGATCTTTAGCTCGGGCTCGTGGGGCGCGCCCGGAATCAGGTAGTCCTCCGTTTCGCCGTAGCGGTAGCCGGCCTCGGGGCCACGACCGTCGGCCAGGCTGGAGTCTGGGTTCAAGGGGGCCGGCTGCTCGGCCAGCGTGACGCGGGCCCAGATGGGCAGGTGGGGCGTCGGGTTGTAGACCGGGAAGGCCGGCAACAGCAGGTCCTGCAAGCCCGGCTCCAGCGTAGCCAGATGGTCCTGCACAGCCCACTCCGGTACATCCACAACGCCACCGCTCTCGGTCTCGCACTGGAAGGTGTCCTCCCAGTCGCCGTCACGGTTCCAGTCGAACCAGACGTTGATGTAGCGTTCGACGGTGGTTTGTCCGGAGACTTCCTCTGGCGATGGACCGGGCCGGTTGACCAGCACCTTGATTTCGGTTTCCCGGCAGTGCGGCAGCCGGACCGGCTCGATCAGCCCGTCGTCGGCGCGATCCAGGTCGGCATCGTCGTGCGGCGGCTTCAGATTAGGCCGGCCATCCTCGTCGGGCAGCAGGTCGGCATCCCGCTCGCCGCTCACCCAATAACCGAGCCAGGCGTCGGCGCGCGGCCGCCAGTGGAGCGGGCCGGGAGGTCCGATGGCTGGATCGCTGGATGGCTGGAAGACGGTTGGGAATCTGGCGGTGACGACGCCGTAGGCTGTCATCCGCGCGTTGAAGTGGTTCGAGCTGTCCGGTGCGTCGCCCAGATCGGGGCAATGCACACGAGTGAGTACGCGGGCGGAATCGTAGACCTCGCCGTTAGCCAACGTCAAAGTGGCCCGGTTGTGAATCTCATCTCCGCAGATAGACAACTCGGCCGCGTCCGTCACGTTTGGCCGGCCAACCCGCACCTGGAAGCTGATGGTCACGGTCTCGCCGGCTTCCACATCACCATCCCAGGTCACGGTATTCTCGACGAATCCGGTCACCGGTTTGGATGCCTGGAGCGTGCCGCTGATGAAGCTGGTCGCCTCGGGCACCTCGTCTTCTACGTGCGCGTTCAGGGCCGGCAGACCGCTGTCGTTGACCACCGTGATCGTGTATGTCAGTGTGTCGCCCAGGCTCGCATATCGCCTGTCAACTTGCTTGTGAATGGTCAGCTTGCGCCGGCCAGGAATCAGGTAGTCCTCGGTCTCGCCGTCACGGTAGCCGTCCTCCGGGCCGCGGCCGTCGGCCAGATGGGAGTCCGGGTTTTCCGGTGCCTCATCATCGGAGAGGGTGACGCGCGCCCAGAGGTCTTCACCTGGAGTGAGGTTGTAGGGCAGGAAGGCCGGCAGTTCGATCACGTGGACACCCGGACCGAGCCTGACCTCGTAGTCGCGGACAGCCCACTCCAACGCCCCGACGAGGTCCTCACTGCCACCATTCCCACAATCAAAGGCATCTTCCCAATCCCCGTCGCGGTTCCAGTCGAACCAGGCGTTGATGAAGCGCTCGCGTATCGGGACGGTCGCGCCAGTTGGATCGGGGGCGACGGTGACCACGACTTTGATCTCCGTCGGTTCGCAGTGTGGGAAGGGTGACGCTGCCGGCAGGATCAGGCCGTCATCGTACCGATCATGGTTGGCGCTGTCGTTGAGCGGGTCGATGTTGGTCACACCATCCTCATCGGGCAGCAGGTCGGCGTCGCTTTCACCGCTCACCCTGAGACCCAGCCACGTTTCCCGATGCAGACGCCGATGCAGCGGTCCGGGCGGTGTGCCAGTCGCCGGATCGAAGACCGTGGGGAATTGGGCAGGCACGCCAGGGTAGGCCGTCATGTCAACGCCGGCGTGGTTGCTGCTGTCCGGCGCATCCCCCAGGTCGGCCATGTGGCAGGGTTCGATTCTCACGACCGCCGTGGCCGAAACCGGCGGCAGGCCAGGCTCAAAGGCCCAGGCGTCATTGATCACGCGGTATTCGTCTGGCCCGCAGCGGACGACCCGCACCTTGAAGCTGATCTCCACGCTCCCGTTGCCCGGCACATCGCCGCGCCACACGATCCAATGGCGCGTGACGCCGAAGTCGGGCCTTGCGCCGATGTCGTACCCTTCCTCGATAGCCTGCACCGTGCTGGCATACGTTTCGGGGATGTACTCGGTGCCTGGCGGGATCAGATCGTACATGGTGACGCGCGCCGGCTCGGCCGAGGCGTTGCTCAGGGTCACGGTGAACTCGATCTCATCGCCGGCGGCGGCCACCTCTCTGTCGGCCACTTTGTCGATGCTGATGGCCGGGTCGCCGGGCAGGTAGTAGTCTTCGGTCTCGCCCACATCCCAGCCGCCAGCGGGACCACTGCCATCGGGGATGGCCGGGGCCTCTGGAATAGGCACCGGGCTATCGCTAAGCGTGATCCGCAGCCAGGCCGGCAGTTGCCCGTTGGTGGACTCCGCCCGATAGACCGGCAGCGTGGTCACGTTGACAATGTTGGCGCCGGCGCTCAGGCTGCCCCAGGAGATGGCATGGTTCTCCAACACCCACTCCGAGCTGTTGCCGCACAGGTTTGTACCGGTCCAGGCGCCGTCGTGGTTGCCATCCACCCACATGTTCAGATACAACACGGCGTCGGTCTGCAAGATGGCGGGATCATTGACCGTGATGGCGACGGGCAGATTCTCCCAGGACTGACACGAATCAATCGGTGGCAACCCGTCTGGGAAGGCGTCGTCGTGCCGGTCCAGGTTCGCCTGATCGTGTCGCGGGCGCAGGTTGGGCACGCCGTCCTGGTCGGGGGGCTGGTCGGCGTCACGCTCGAAGCTGACGCGGTCTCCCAGGTGCACGGCGTACGCGTTGTGGTGCAGCGGGCCGGGGGGTGCGCCGCTGGCCGCATCGAAGACGGTCGGGAACTCAGCCGGCACGGACGGGTAGGCGGTCATCTGCGCGCTGAAGTGGTTGGTGCTATCCGGCGCGTCGCCCAGGTCGGGGCCGGCGCAGGGATCGATCTTCACGCGGACCGAAGCCGACGTGGCCCGGTCCACCTCGTAGTCGTAAGCCCAGGCGGTGTTGAGTAGCGGGAAGCCGTCGGGCAGGCAACGCACGACCTGCACGCGGAACGTGATCTCCACGCTGCCGTTCCCAGGTACGAAGCCCTGCCAGAGAACGGCGTTCAGCGGCTCGTTGTAGCCGGCGATAATGCCGGGCGGACTGGTGAAGCTATCATCCACGTACTCCGAGCCGGCTGGAATCTGGTCATACACGAGCACCTTCGCCGCATCGGTGGTGGGGTTGCTCAGGCTGATAGTGAATTCGATCTCGTCACCCAGGGCGGCGGTCGATTTGTCGGCCGTCTTGTCGATGGCCACTGGCGGTCGGCTCGTTCCGGGCAGGTAATAATCCTCCGTCTCGCCCAGGGCCCAGCCATCCTCCGGGCCACGACCGTCGGTCTCGGGCACGACCACAGTGGCGACCTGCGGCGCCTCGACATGGGGCGCCTGTCCCTCGCTCAAGGTGACGCGCATCCAGGCCGGCAATACGCCGCCGTCACTGCTACGAGTACGATAAACCGGCAGCGTAGTCACGGTGACAATCTGTGTGCCAGGAACCAGGGTGCTCCTGTCAATGGTATGGTCTTGTAGCACCCACTCCGACACGATGGTCCCACCACACAGGTTTGAATCGGCCCAATCGCCGTCGTGGTTGCCATCCACCCACATATTGAGATACAGCGGTGCATCCGAAGTGAGAATGTCTGGATCGTCCACCGTGATGGTCACCGGCAGGTCCACCCATGCCTCGCAGGGCGAGATCGCCGGCAGGCGCACGCCGTCGTCGAAGCCATCCAGGTTGGCGAATCCGTTCAGCGAGGCGACATCGGCCACATCTTCTGCCTCCCGGGGGAAGGGCAGCAGATTGGTAAAGCCATCCTGGTCAGGCGGCAGATCAGCATCCCGCTCCAGGCTCACGCCAGGCCCCAGGTGCACAGCAGTGGCATTGCGGTGCAGTGGGCCAGGCGGCTTGCCTGTGTGGTGATCGAAGACGGTGGGGAACAGGGCCGGCACGCCCGAATAGGCGGACATGTCGGCGTCGAAGTGATTGCTGCTGTCCGGGGCATCGCCCAGGTCCCGGCCCTTGCAGGGTGCAATCTCGACTGTCGCGGAGTTGGAAGCCGGCAATTGGCCCTGACCGTAGGCATACGCCACGGCCACGTTGGTCACGCTGGAGCCGTGGGGGTCGCAGCGCACCACCCGTACTGTGTATTCAATAACGACGGTGGCGTCGCCCTCCACATCCCCTTGCCAATAGATAGCGTTCGTTTCAGGGTCATAGCCGTCCCCTGTACCGGATGGCTCACTTTCATAGGACTCATCGACGTACTGCGTCCCCTCGGCGATGGGATCGAACACCAGGGCCGGCACGGGATCGTTCGTCTCATTGTGTACGTAGAGCCTGAATTCGATCTCATCGCCGAAGGCGGCCGAAGAGACATCGGCGGTCTTGGCGATGGT
>JBHHXF010000166.1:0-7523 GCA_046756905.1 Anaerolineae bacterium
CTACGGAGATTGTGTAGCTCGCCGGCTCTGTAGTGAAGGGCGTCATAGCCGAGACGGCAAGCACAGCGGGTTGGTCGAGCCTGAAGGTGGCGCGCCCGTCGTAGACGGGGATTTGCCGGACGTGTGGTGTGTCACCCAGTTCGATCAGTTGCAGCGCCCAGTGCTGTGGAAGTACGTTGTCGATGCGGACAAAGCCACTTGTCTGCCAGCCACCGTCACCATTCTCAAAATCCTCGAAGTAGCCGATCTCCGGGATAGCGATGTCGTCGATGGCCAGACCTGCGGCGTTGTAACCGTCATCGGTGATCTGTTCCCAGCGGATCAGAATGTCCTGGCCGGCATACGGGGTGAGGTCGATAGTCTCCTTCACCCACCCCGGGTTCTCTTCGGATTGACTGCGCCCCGAGTAGCCGGGTCCCAGCCCGTTGCCTGTGGGGTTCTCGGTGATGCTGTGCTGGCCGGCCAGAATCTGCCAGGACTCACCGCTATCAGTTGAAACTTCCACGTACGCGAAGTCGAAAAACTCCTCAATGTCATGCCACAGCCAGGCCTCAAGCGTCGCCCCTTCTGTCTCGCTAAGGTCGAAAGCTCGGGTCATGGAGGTGACGCTGCCATCACCCCGGTTGGACCAAAAGAAGTATTGGCCGCTGTGCGCCTGTGTTGCCAAAACAGGCACGGTTGCACTCCCTTTGAACCGGATGGAGATTGGGCTAGAGTCCGGTTTCAGTCTCAGGTAATCGGTACCGTACTGCTGGACCACATCCCCCCAGCTCTCGGCTGCTTGCAGCTCCTGCTCGATATGGATCGAGATGTGGGCATCCTTATATCCGTACCGACCGCCGGTGACGGATGCGTCACTCAGGAAGTTGGACACGACCCAGTCACGGAAGACCTCGTCGAAGCTCGAGCCGTCCTCGGAGAGCACACTGTCGAAACCCATGGTGTCGCTATCGTCAGACGCAACCAATTGGCGAATCCGCTCAGCGCCGAAGCGTTCAGAGACGTACCGCATGAATAGGTAGCTGGCGCCATAGTGTACGCCGGCTGTGCCGGGTGCATCGGACCACGCGTTGAGTTGGGTGTCCGGCTCGCGCGCGAAGGACGTCGTCCAACGCTCTCGACCGTAGCCGTTCAGGTAGACGGCCAGTTCCGAGAGCCCTTCGTCAACCCAGGTGCTCTCATTGGCATCGCTGCGCCAGTGGATCATGTGTTGAAATTCGTGGGCGATCACAGCATCGTACCGCTCGTCGCCCGGTGTGTAGGCTTCCAGATTGATGTAGATTGCTTCGCGCTGATTCGAGTGAGGATTGATCGCATTGGGGTACTCATCGGAGCTGGAGTAGTAGCCGCCAATACCCTGGGACAGCCGGCCATTAACGACCTGAATACGTGTGTCATTGTCTACTCCTGGCAGCCATTCCTCTCCGAAGTAGCGACGGTTGGTTGGGTAGGTCTGTTCGTCAAACCGCTTTGCGGCCGCGGCCAGATCATCCTCATCGTAGTCTACCCCGTCCTCGACCCACCAGGCCGCGTGCTGGCCAACATGGCGCAGGGTCGCCGTGATCTCGATGTAAGTCTTGCCGGCCTCCTCGGAGATCCAGAATGTGGTCATGTCACCGATTTGGTACTCAGGCGGGGCCGGGTTGATGACGCGCCGGGCGCCGCCTCCGACTCGCCCCAATCGCTGGGCCAGGCTAAAGAGGTCACGCACGGGCAGAGGATGCGTCGCTCGAATCTTCTCCAGTGTGGACGGCTCAGGCGTTGGAGTTAGTGTCGGTGGCGGTAGGGTGTGAGTCGGTTTTGGGGACGCGGTTACGACGCCCACCCTGTCAGTCTCATTGGATGACGCTGTCGGGCGCGCGGTGGTTCGAGTCCCGGGTGTGGCCGGCTGACGCTGTGAGACGCCTGCGGGGACGGCAGCCTCGGTCGGCGTGGCCGGCTCACCGGATGTTTGCATCACCTCCGGGCGTCCATACCTCTGCCAGGCCCACCCGCCGGCGATCATGACAATTGCAGCCGAGAAGGCCACCATCGCAACTAACAGGACGGCGAGCCACCGGTTCATAACGAAGACCTATTCCACCGGAATATTGCGCGGGGCTGAGATTCGGTTTTGGAGCATTCGCCGCGCGTAAATCAACTGGGTATCCACGTTGGGGCGAGTCTCATCTCGCGAGATGTGAATGTCTGGCTGCAGACCGATGCCGTTGATCTCATGTTTGTCCGGTGTGAGCCAGTGGGCAGTCGTCACGCGAACACTGCCGCCGTCGCGCAGTTGGTGTACGTTTTGCACCGACCCTTTGCCGAAACTCTGCTCGCCGATGAGAGAGGCGCGGCCGGTGTCTTGCAGCGCGCCAGCTACGATCTCGGATGCGCTGGCGCTTCCGTGGTCGATCAGAACGACCATCGGCCACTTGAGAGTCCGGCGGGACTTGACGTCAATCGAATAGCTGGATCCGTCGGCATTTTCCCACCACAGAACCGGGCCGCTTTCGACAAACCGGCTCGCCGTCTCGACGGCCGCGTCTAGGAATCCACCAGGATTGCTCCGCAGGTCCAGTATCAAGGCTCTGGCGCCCTGTCGCTCTAACGCTGTCAGGTTTTCGTCCAGTTCCTCCACAGTTCGGCTTCCGAAGCTATGGAGAGACAGGTAGCCGATCCCGTCAGTCAGCATTCGGCTCTCTACGGTGATTAGCGGAATGGATGCGCGAACGATAGAGACCGTTATTGGCTCATCAACATCTTTACGCTCGATGGTCAGCGTGACTGTGGAATCCTTCGGTCCCCGCACAAGCGAAACGGCCTCGATCAACTCCAGGCCCTCCACGGGTCGACCATCGACTTCGAGAATGATGTCGCCGGCCTGCAGGCCAGCGCGGTCCGCCGGACTATTCTTGAGTGGAGAAACGATAGTGAGTTGCCCGTCGACCATGTCGACGGTGGCCCCGATACCTTCGAATCCACCGCTGTCGTCCTCACGCATGATTTCGTTCTGCTGGGGGTTCACGTATTGCGTATAGGGGTCGTCCAGCGCGCCGACCATGCCTTTGATCGCGCCCTGGATCATGGCTAGAGGATCGGCAGTGCCGAAGAAGTCGTTCTCGACGATGCGCCATGCATCCCAGAAGACAGCGAAGTCTTCTTCCATGTCTTCGGGTGCGCCGGCCGCCGGATGGGTAGCAACGAGATCGGTGAGGTAGCCAGGGATGGGAAGTCGGGAAGCGATGGCGTGGCCCGGGGTAGCAGCCGCGTAGATGCCGGCCGCGAAACTGAGGCCGGCAACGAGGAGTGTGAATCCCCCCAAAGCCGCGATGACAGCAATGCGCTTACGCCACATAGGTTGCTCCTTCAACAGACAAAATGCAATATCTTTCCTGGGTCGTTTTGGCAGGTCTGCAAATTATATCCATAAGAGCAATACCTTTCAAATAAGACCTCGGAGGTCTTCGGCACAGGCGCTCGGAGGCAAAATCGGTCGCAAATGGGCTTGAACCTGACCAGCTAGAGGCACTTCTGAGACCTCCGAGGTCTGAACGTCGCCTATTTGAAAGGTATTGATCATAAGACATGTCAGAGTGACTAACGACAACCACTGGGCCATCATTCGCTGCCTGCCGCTTCGGGGAGCCACACCGTAAAGGTTGTTCCCTCGCCGACTGCGCTCTCGACGTCGATGTACCCACCATGCGCATCGGCGATCCAGCGCGCGATGGAGAGGCCCAGTCCGGTGCCGCCGTGCTTCCGCGTTCGCGCTTTGTCGACGCGATAGAAACGTTCGAAGATATGAGGCAGGTCCTCGGCCGGGATGCCGACGCCTGTGTCGGCGATGTCGATCCGAACCCACCCGTCTTGTCGTGCAAGGCCCAGGGATACCTGGCCGCCCTGTGGGGTGTATTTGACCGCGTTGTCAACCAGGTTCAGCAGAAGCTGCTTAAGTCGGTCGGGGTCGCCTTTCACCAGGGCCCGATCTTCGGCAGCGAGTTGAAGATCAACGCTGTTCGCGAGGGCCTGACCTTGTCGGCACACATCCAGGAGCAGGCAGTCGATTTCAACCAATTCCTGGTGAAGCTGGACGCCGGCATCGGCCTGCGCCAGGAGTAGCAAGTCGTTGATCAATCGGCCCATACGGCTGGCTTCCTGCTCCATGGCTGTCAAAGACTCATCTAACAACTCCTGGCGGTGGCCATTCCCGCTTCCCTTTTCTGGAGCGGGGTTGGCGCGCCGAAGAACGTCCAGGTTGCCGCGAATCACCGTGAGCGGAGTGCGTAGTTCGTGGGATACGTCGGCCAGGAAGCGCCGTTGGGTGCGAAACAGGCGGTCAATACGCTCCAACATCTCATTGAACGTCGTTGCCAATCGCCCTACCTCGTCCTGGGGGCCCACCTGATGGATGCGCCGGCTCAAGTCATCGGTCCGCGTGATCTCCAGCGCGGTTTGGGTGATGCGGTCTATGGGTCCCAGGGCACGGTCCGCAAGGAAGAAGCCAAGGCCGGCCGAGAGGATGATGGATATCAGGCCGGCTGCCCCCAAGATGGTCAACAGTTGGTGTAGGGTTTGATCAATATTGTTTAGCGATGTTCCCACCTGCAACACGCCAATGATAGTTTCGCCGCCCAATGCCAGCGGCTTGCTGAGAACTCTCAGGTGAGCATCAGCGGTCTGAACGTCACGCCAGACCGTGTCGCCTTGAAGAGCAGCCGCGATTGCGTCCGGTAGCTCTGGTAGAGTCTCACCTCCCAGGTTGCTGGACGTCCGCCTGACGACTCCCTCAGGGTTGACAGCCTGGACGTATATGGGTGGGGAGGAGAACACGTCGAATTCGAGGAATCCGACCACCAGTCCCATCTGGGGCATCAGCGCCGGTCGCGCCGAGGCAGCCACGGTTTCGGCGGCCTGCTCCATCGTGCGATTCACGCCGGCGTTCAGTGTGAAGTAGAGGAAGTAGTAGAGCGCAGTCCCCAAGATGACGAGTACCAGGGCCATGACAGCTCCGTAAAGGAGACCAAGCCGAAATCGAATGGACATATTGGGTGGCTCCCTAATTGTCGCGCAGGGTATAGCCGACGCCGCGTACAGTCTGGATCAGTCGCGATTCCCCCTCTGCTTCTAGTTTTGAGCGCAGGTAGCGAATGTATACTTCTATGATGTTCGATTCGCCGCCGAAGTCGTATCCCCACACTTGCTCATAAATGGTGTCTCTGGTTAACACCTGGCGCGGATGACGCATGAAAAGCTCCAGAAGGTCATACTCTTTGGCCGTCAGGTCGATGGAGCGATTATCGCGATACACCTCGCGAGTGGCAGGATTGAGCCGCAGGCCGGCAAATTTGAGCTCTTCGCTGGTGGTCGGACGATGCCGGCGTAGAAGAGCGCGGATGCGAGCCATTAGCTCGTCGAAGGCGAAAGGCTTGACCAGGTAGTCGTCCGCTCCGGCTTCCAGGCCGGCTACTCGGTCCGGAACGGCATCCTTGGCAGTGAGCATGATGATAGGGACATCACTCTGTCGCCGAACTTGCCGGCAAACTTCCAGCCCATCTATGCCCGGCAGCATGATGTCCAGGATGATCAGATCTGGCGAATTCTCCACCGCTTTGTTCAAACCTTCGTATCCATCGTAAGCCACTTCTACAGCATAGTCGTCGAGCAGGAGGCCGCGACGGATGAAGTCAGCGATGGGAACTTCGTCTTCAACGATCAGTATTCGCTCGGTCACGCGTTTCTTTCCCCGCAGGGTGTTGATGAAATGACCAGCAACTGGCCGGCGGCCACATCATAATCCTTGCCCAGGTAGAACGCGCCGAGTTTCTCAAAATCCATGTCGTTGCTCCTCGAATGGTCTCTTAAACGCAATGCCTTTCAAATAAGACCTCGGAGGTCTCCGACACAGGCGCTCGGAGGTAGAATCGGCCTCAAATGGGCCTGAACCTGACCAGCCAGAGGCGTTTCTGAGACCTCCGAGGTCTGAACGTCGCTTATTTGAAAGGTATTGCTCTTAAACGGCGCCGAATCAGCGTTACGACTGCGACTTCTAGATCCTGTATGTCTCCAGACCCATTGT
The DNA here is from genome assembly GCA_046756905.1 of Anaerolineae bacterium. Taxonomy (GTDB): domain Bacteria; phylum Chloroflexota; class Anaerolineae; order Epilineales; family JAANWY01; genus JBHHTZ01. The sequence continues at coordinate 6,059 of JBHHXF010000166.1, forward strand.
AACGTAGGCAGATGCGCCAGTCAAGTCCGTGCTTCGTCGCCGGCACCGGCAACCCCTTCAGCAATGCTTCTCCCGATTCTTAGGGTCTGGAGGGACGAGCGCGGCGCAAATCGAGTTGACAAATTGACGATGGTTTGGTATACTATCGCCCGCAATGAATATGTTGGTTGTTGTGGGCGCTTTTGACGCCAAGAAGGGTAAGAAGGAGAAGCCGGACGATCAGTCTGGTTAGCTGTGCTTGCCCGAAAACGCCCATAGCGCGTAGCCAACGCCGGCCACCAGACGAGGTGAGCCGGCGTTTTTTGTGTCATGACGAACGTGCAATAGGAGGTTCTCAGAAATGGCAACTGCAACGTGCCCCGAATGCGCCGGCGAGGTTCTCTTCGGCGATGACGTCGTCCTCGGCGAGATCGCCCAGTGCCCTGACTGCGGTGTAGAGTTGGAAGTCCTGAGCGTTGATCCGCTGGAGGTTGATCTGGCACCGGAAGTCGAAGAGGATTGGGGGGAGTAGTGAGTATTGCGTACTGCGTACTGCGTATTGCGTTTTGGGCACGCGCAGTCTACACAATACGCAGTACGCACTACGCAATTCGTTCTAATCGTATCATCTGAGGAGGAGATAGTTCATGCGCATTGGTATTCTACATTCGAGGATCCGCCTGGAGGAAAAGCTCATCTTGAAAGAGCTCGACCGGCGTACCCTCGACTACGACATGATTGATGTGCGACAGATCGCCTTCGACCTGCACGAGAACGGATGGGCTGACTATGATGTTATTCTCGAACGCTGCGTCAGCCACTCGCGGGCTTTGTCGGCGCTGCGGATTCTAGATGCCTGGGGGGTGCCGACGGTCAACCATTTCCAGGTAGGCGAGATTTGCGGCGACAAGCTGAACACGTCTTTGGCACTGATCCAGGCCGGCGTGCCCACCCCCCGCGTCGAGATCGCCTTCACCCCCGAATCGGCTCTGGAAGCCATCGAGCGGATGGGCTACCCCGTCGTCCTTAAGCCAGCGGTCGGCTCGTGGGGCCGGCTATTGGCCCGCGTCAACGACCGCGACGCCGCCGAAGCCCTGCTGGAGCACAAATCTACCCTGGGCTCCTACCATCACTCCATCTACTACATCCAGGAGTACATCCACAAGCCGGACCGCGACATTCGCAGCTTTGTCGTCGGCGACGAGACGATCTGCGCCATCCTGCGGGAGTCGGCGCACTGGATCACCAATACAGCGCGAGGTGGTCGGGCCGGCAACTGCCCGGTAACACCGGAGATTGACGCCCTCTCTCGGGCCGCCGCTCGGGCCGTCGGAGGCGGCATCGTTGCCGTCGATCTTGTGGAGAGCCCAGACGGCGAGTTACAGGTTATCGAGGTTAATTACACCATGGAATTTCGCAATAGTATCGAGCCAACAGGGGTGGACATTCCGGCTAAGATTGTGGATTATGTGGTGGCTGTGGGGGA
>JBHHXF010000167.1:0-7498 GCA_046756905.1 Anaerolineae bacterium
CCATATCCAGCATCAAGTTTCGATGACCCTCCAACTGGTTGCCAACCGACTACTCCGAGCATAAGACAACAGTTTCGCCCCGAGCACGATAGGTATACGTCGATCCTTCGGCCTGCAACATGATCTGGTATTCGTCACCTGAACCAGTGAGCTGGTTCCTCTCCGGACAGGGCGCCGATTGCTCCACCTGGGTCAATAGCGACGCGTTATTCACCAGAATCGATGCCGGCGCGACGCCCAGCCTCTGAGCCAGATCGTTGCGTGCCCGCTCAACCGCGTCTCGCAATTCTTGAAGTCGCAGCTTCTGCGATGGGGGACTGACAGCCGTTGCTGTCTCACACAACACCGCCCGATTTCCCTGATTCGTGTGGTACTCATAACTCTGGCCGGCCGCCTGCAAGATTACGCGGTAGCCGGGTGTGATGACTTGTAGATACATCCTGCCAGGCTCCGGGCACCCCAAACTGCTGTCCGACCAGTCTACAGTCTGGAAATCCTGTACCCCAACTTCCTCTACCTCCACGCCAACGCGGGACGCCAGATCCCGCCGCGCAGCCATAATGGCCGGTTCCGCAGCCGCCGGCACTTTCATCGCACTCGACTCCTCTCCAGTCTCGCACAAGACTACCTGACCGTTCTTGCTCACGTGCACCTCATACATGTTGCTGTCGGTTCTCAATCTCACAACATAGCCGGGGGTAATGACCTGAGCGTATATCTGATCCGGCTGCGGACACCCCATGGCAGCCGTCGGCCATTCGGCTGGCTGCACGTCAACCAGCTCGAAAACATCGCCGGCCTGCTTCAATTGCGCCATCAGAGTCGTACGAGCAACCTGGATCATCTCTTCGGCCTCTGTGGAGCCCCCACTCGAAGGTGTGTCGGCAGGATGCACTCTAGGCGACTGCCCGGGTTGGGTGCCAGGCGTCGGCGGTGCTGCACAACCCACCAACAGAGTCAGCAGCAGTGCAGCAATAGTCCACAAACCCCGATTCACGAAAACCACCTCCTCGAAACGATAGAACCTGTCTCCTTCGTTGGCCAATGCGAAGACGCAGCACGCCCCCACGTTGTTCCACTTGCACATATCAGCTATCTCTGGTAAAATGCCCAACATGCGAATGGCCTGGCGCGTCGTCATGTCTCTCTGCCTCTGGACAGTCGTCGCCCTGAGCGCAGCCGACGGTACCAGCGCATATCTTACGTCAGTGGCGACCTGGGGCCGGCTGGCCCATCCCGCAAGTCCCCAAGACGATGAAACGAATCACCTCGCCTACCTGCCACTCATAGCTCGAGATCGCCTGGGTACGCCGCTAGAAACACAACTCAAGTACGGCGCAGTCGTCGCAAACGTACGCAACCTCCCCCTAGTCCGAGAGATTGGCTTCACCTGGGCGCAGGTGTTCATTCCATGGGCGAGTGTCGAACCAACCAAGGACGGCCTCCGAGAATGGGCAGTGGTAGACAATATCATACAGGCGGGCCGGCAGTACAACGTCCATCTCCTAGCTCGCGTTGACCGACCGCCGGTGTGGGCTCGCCAGCCCGGTAGCTCGGCTACGGGCCCCGTACGCATCGACGAACTCGATCGTTGGGCCGACTTTCTCGAAGCACTTGCGGCCCGAGGGGCGGGCGTAATCGGCGCCTACGTAATATGGAACGAGCCTAATCTCGCTATTGAGTGGGGCGGCCGGCGTCCGGACCCTGGCTGGTACACACAGATTCTACAATCTGCCTATCCGGCTATCAAGCGTGGCGATCCAGATGCGATTGTAGTAGCCGCTGGAATGGCCACCACGGGGCCGGCAGGGCGACACGACACGCACTGGGATGACGTGAAGTACATAGAAGGAATGTACCAAGCTGGCGTGAAAGGCTATTTTGATGCGCTGGGCACCAACCCCCATGGCTTTGGCCGCCCACCAGAGAAAGACCCCGACAAAGCCGGCAGCCACCTAGCGTTTCGGCGCTCAGAAGAGCAACGAGAAGTCATGCAGCGCTTCGGTGACGACGCCCGTGGCATGTGGGCCATGGAAGTTGGCTGGCTGAGTGACCCAGGGCCGGCCTGCTACCCAGCATGGGAAGCGGACGGGCGGCTATGGCAGAAAGTGAGTCTGGAACAGCAGCGCGACTACCTGGTCCGAGCCTATCAATATGCGCATGACCACTGGCCCTGGATGGAGGCCATGATGGTGTTTAACCTGGACTTCGGCGCTGTCCCTAGCGAGGCCGGCTGTCCGGGCGCCACGAATGTCTGCCGGGAGACCCGCTTCTATTCCCTCATCACGCGTGATAATCCATGCAATGATGAGGACCCCTTCCAATATCGACCGGCCTTCGAGGCCCTGCAAACTATGCCCAAATACTAACTTGACAATGGCACATTTCGCGCCTGGCGAATGAATTCGCGGCAACGCTTGCGAAATCCGCCTACGCGGATTGAGTTTCAGTCGCCGAAGCCTGTCCTGAGCCTGTCGAAGGGGGCGATCCTTCGACAGGCTCAGGACGCCACTTCGCAAGGGTTGGTGCAGTTTCAACTGCCAGACAGCGGAATGTGCCATTGTCAAGCTAACAGAAAACCTCAAAAGGCGGAGATGGGTCTGTCCCCGCCTTTTGAGGTAGAGCGCGCACCCCCGACTCTCTACTCCAAAATCTCTACGGTCGTGCCGATGTCCGCCCAGTTGAAGAGCTTTTCGCCCTCCTCAGTGCCGATCACCACGCATCCGTAGGAGATTTTCGAGCCTAAATAGCCGGCCCACAACTTCCGGCCGTTGATGATGGGCAAACTGTGGATGCCATTCTCCGAACCGCCGGCCCAGTAAATCCCCAGCCAGTGCGGCATCCACAGCGCCCACGGTCGCGAGTAGGCCATTGGGATCTTGTCGAGCACCTGAAACCGGCCGTAGCGAGTTGGATAACCCGGCAAGCCCGTGGACGCCGGCCAATCCCAGATGAGGCGGTCGGCCTCGTACACGCGCATACGCTGTTCAGATACATCGATCTCGATCCGTTTCGGACCAGGCGCGATCGGGTACTCCTTCACACCCACTGCCACGCCAAGTACTTTCAGGCGCTGGCCGGCAAAGATCAGATCCCACTGCTCCAATTGATTCAGATCCGCTAACTCTCGAGCTGTCATGCCGAAGCGAAAAGCAATCCCGACCAGCGTGTCACCCGGTTGAACAACGTAGACCGGTTGAGATCTGGGCGTGGTCGTAGTCAGATACGAACCCTTTTCGGTAGTGTCATCTGGAATGATAATTTGCTGCCCACTGTAGACCAACGCAGCATTTCGCAACGCGTTAGCTCGCACGATCTCATTAACCGTCTTTCCATATCGCGCTGCGATGCGATACAGGGTATCGCCGGCTTGCACAGTGTAAACCGTCGGGTCGGCAAACGCAGTAGATGCCGTCAACCCGAACAATGAGACTATCAGAAAAGCGATGACAGTTGTTCGTCCAAGAAATCGCCCCAAAATGAGAACGAACTGCTTCAGCGTGATCACGTTCTCTATGCTCCGCCCGTGTACGGGTCTCAACTGACGAGGTTGTGGTGATAGGCAGAGATGGAAAGACAACCTATCAGGTCATCTTTCCATCTCCACGGGCTCGGGCACTCGTGAGGCTAGCTTGTTGTTATGGGTCAACGCCTGCGGGATGATCGACATTGACTACGACATCACACGGTGGCGGGAATTGACCGCTATTGTCTACCACGGTCAAGCGCAACGTATATGTCCCCTCTGGCAAAGCCCCAGTGTTCCAAGAGCCTAGAATTCCGTTCACGACCGGCTTGGTCTGGACCTCATCGAGGCTGAAGAGGTCAATGGGCGCCGCGCCGAACCCGAACTCAAGCTTGTAGAACTGGAAGTCATCAATAGACGCCGTCCCTGTGACAAACTGAGTCCCTAGACCATCCAGTGTCTCGCCTTCGAGGGGATATGTTATCTTCGTGCTTTCGTTGCACACCGCAGGTCTTAGCGGCGGTGGTTCCTGATGAACAACCACCACTTTCTTTACTACCACGGGGTGATGCGCGTACCCCGGTTGGGGGGCTGGATAGCCCGCGTAGCCACCGGGGATCACCAGCTTCTGGCCGGCAAAGATCCAGTTTGGATTGCTCAGGTTGTTGGCCTGCGCAAGAGCCCACACCGTGGTACCATACCGGGCAGCGATGGAGTACATCGTGTCTCCCGGCCGGACAACGTAGACCGAGGCGCCATCGTACGCATGATACGGATGTGGTGCGTAGCCATAGCCACCCGGAATCACCAGGCTCTGGCCGGCGTAAATAAGATTGGGATTCACTACGTTGTTAGCGCTTGCCACAACGTACACATCAACGCCGTACCCTCGTGCAATGGAGTACAGGGTCTCACCCGGCTGCACTACATGGATAGTGGCGTTCATAGGGCCAGATGCCGGCGCTGCAACTGATGGCGCGGCCACCACGAGTGACACCACAAGCACCAGAACTACTGTAAGGACCTTCAATGGGAGGCGGGTCATCATAGGAGTCCTCCTTCCCAGCATCATTAGATGCAGCAACTAGACAGATTCCACATTCGAGCTGAGGTACGTCAATCCACGGGTACCCCCGTGCATTCACACGATGATCGAACACCCGAGCCAACGGTTGCCAATCTGGCCGCATTATATCTTTGGCATGAGGTTCTGTCAACATACTACATCTTGGGGGATAATGGGGGAGTACCCACTATATCTAGTACGCTCAAGGGGTCGCGGAGGAGAGCCGAGGGCGGCTGGATATCGGGTACTGGATATTGGATATTGGATATTAGCCGGCTGAGCGGAGCCAATACCCAATACCCAATACCCAATATCTAATACCCAGCACCCAGGCTCTTGAGGTAAACCAGCAGCAGAGAGAGGTCCGCCGGCGTGACTCCTGGCAGACGACTTGCCTGTCCCACTGTCATCGGCTGCACAGCCGCCAATTGCTCCTGCGCCTCGGCGCGCAGCCCAGCGATAGCGCCATAGTCGAAGTCGTTCAGAATCTTGTGGTCCTCCAGGCGACGCATCCTGTCCACCTGCCGGCGCTGCTTAGCAATGTAGCCGGCATACTTCGCCTCGATCTCCACCTGCTCGGAGACGTGCGTGTGTAGCCGGCCCGGGTTGCGCGGCGACAGTGCTACGATCAACTCGTAGCTGATCTCTGGTCGGCGCAGCAATTCCAGTGCGTTCACGCCATCGTCGATCCCCTCCAGACCAACGCCGGCGAGCAAATCGTTGGTCTCGCAAGGCTTTAACCACGTGCGTTCCAGACGCTGCAGCTCTTCCTCAACGGCGCGCTGCTTGTCTACGACGACCTGATAGCGACTGTGCGGTACGAGGCCGGCCTCATACCCGATGGGCGTCAGCCGCAGATCGGCGTTGTCCTGTCGGAGTAACAGACGAAACTCGCAGCGGGACGTCAGCATCCGGTACGGTTCGTCGATCTCCTTGGACACCAGGTCGTCGATGAGCACCCCGATGTAGGCCTGGTCTCGGCGCAGCACGACTGGTTCGCGACCGGCGACCTTCAGCGCGGCGTTGATGCCAGCCATTAGTCCCTGGGCCGCGGCCTCCTCGTAGCCCGACGTCCCGGTGATCTGGCCGGCGTGGAACAGCCCCTCGATCCGCTTCGTCTCCAGCCAGGGATGCAGTTGGCGGGCCGGCGCGTAGTCGTAATCGACGCCGTATCCAGGGCGAACGATGTGTGCCTGGCGCAGTGCGGGGATGCTACGCAACACCTGCAACTGAACATCCTGGGGAAGCGCCGTGTACAGTCCCTGCACGTACACTTCGGTGGTGGCAAAGCCCTCCGGCTCCAGGAACAGTTGATGCCGCCCGGCCTCCTCGAAACGGACCATCTTCTCCTCGATGGATGGGCAATAGCGGGGTGTGGGACCCTCCAACTTTCCCATAATGACCGGCGAGCGATCCAGGTTGTCGCGTATGATCCGGTGGGTGTCTTCATTGGTGTGCACCGAATAGCACGGCAACTGTTCGCGCCAATCGCTCTGCCACTCGATGGGGTAAATAGGGTTGAACGGCAGCCGATAGACGTCATCGGGCGGCGAGCTGAAGCTGACGTATAACGGCTCAGGGCTGCCAAACTGCGGCGTGGTCTCACTGAAATCGATGGTTCGCGCATCAACACGGGGCGGTGTATGGGTCTGATGCCGGCCCAGGCAAAAGCCATACCGGTCCAGCGAGGTCGCCAATTCGATTGATGCTCCCTCGCCGGCCCGTCCAGCAGCGTGCGAATGCTCGCCCTGCATCACACGACCGCGCAGGAATGTGCCGGTGGTGATGACAACACACCGGCCGCGATACTGCTCACCCCCTTGGGCCTGCACGCCAACCGTGCGGTCCTGCCTCACGAGCAACCCTTCCACCGTCGCCTGGCGCAATTCCAGGTTCTCGGTGGTCTCCAGATTGTGCTTCATGGCCAGGGAGTACAGCCGCTTGTCGGCCTGAACCCGAAGCGCGCGGACTGCCGGCCCCTTGCTGGTGTTCAACATCCGAATCTGGATAAACGTCCGATCCAAATTGCGGGCCATTTCGCCGCCCAGGGCATCGATTTCGCGCAGCAGATGCCCCTTGGCCGGCCCACCCACGCCCGGATTGCAGGGCATCTGGGCCACCAGGTCCAGGTTCATGGTCAGCAGCAGCGTCCGTGCCCCCATGCGCGCCGCGGCCAGCGCCGCCTCGCAGCCGGCATGGCCGGCGCCGACGACGATCACGTCATATTCAAACATAGTCGGCTAGATGCTCGTCCCAGGATCGTCGTAGTCCAGCAAGCCAGCGGTCAATATCTTCGTCAGTATGCAAATCCGAATGATCCTCGTCGCTCCAACAACCGGCCGCGTCCTCAATAGCCGCGAGTTGTTCTCGTAATGCCAGTCTCTCTTCCGTCTCCTGGGTTTCTGGACTGGACGTACTGTCAATCATGATTCGAATGCCTCCCATTGAGAAGGATTCTACACCTGGCCTAGAGCACTGTCAAGGAATAAAGGACATGACTGCCGCTGTGGGAACGCGGAGCCGGCCAATACCGGAAAGTTGACTTCATTCAGAATCTCATGTATCGTTAATCGACCAAATACAAGGAGAGAAAGATATGCCGGCCCTGCAATTGGGTAGCCTATGGCCCATTCTACGCCAGGTTAATATCGGCTCGATCCACGCGGAAGCGGAGCGGGCCATCGATATTGTCGTCGCCGGCCCGCCCGGCAGCCCCGCCGAAGAGCTAGCAGAGATTCTGCGAAGCGCGGAAGCAATTACCGACAGGCAACCTGCATCTGTGGTCCGCACCGCCGGCCCGCCCCTGGACGCCCAGACGCTTGCCAGCGCCCCCCTGCTCATCGCCGTGGACATGGATCCACAGGCACTGGCTACCTTTCAGCATCACGTTCCCGTGATACCGGTCAACACGAGTACAACACAGCCATCCAGCCATCCAGCCATCCAGCCACCCAGCCACCCAGCCA
>JBHHXF010000168.1:0-7442 GCA_046756905.1 Anaerolineae bacterium
TGATGATAGTGCCTGTCCCGCCGTTCACCACGATCCCGTAGCCAATGTCATTTCGAACCGCGAGGTCGCTGATGGTCAGGTAATTGCCCCCTGTGACGTTTACCATCCCATCCCAGTTCCGATCCCAGTTGGGGGTATCGTTGATGCTGCACGGGAAGCTGGGGCACCCGCCGTCGAAGATGACGGCGTCGCGCGACTCGCCGCGGATGGTGATGGGCGCGCCGGTAGTGCCAGCGAGCCCGCTCACCACCAGCCGGTCGGTGTAGATGCCGGCCTTGATGATGAGGGTGTCGCCCGGCCGGAGGCGACTAACGGCTGTCTCGAATGAACAAAAGGGTGTCTGGTCATCACCAGGACCCGTGTCGCTGCAGCCAGTTTGCCCCAAATAGTAAGTCAGACCGCTGACCGGATCTGGCATTGCGAACTCGGCGAACAGATCGATAATCTCTTGATTCGCTGAAGCAGGATCGGGCAGACCTTCCGTATTCCGATACAATCCAAAATCGTCGCTATGATAATCCCAGTACTGAAAATGGACGCCATATTGATCAAACAGTTCGAGCATGTCCCTCACCCAGGTCAATCCCCCTCTATTGTTCTCAAAACACCACTTCATCAAGCCAAACTCACCGACATTTATGGGAACATTGTTTGCTCGCCCGAACTCAACCCCAGGAAGCAGTCGGGATTCCAGAGAGTCTCTATCACGCGGCATAATCTCCTGGCCGGCCGGCATTTTTCCAAACTCAATGGTCAACTGGCAGTTTGCCTCACCAACCCCAGCCCCCTTCATCCACCCACTGACTGCGTAGCGGTAGCCCTGCTTCACTCCAAACGCAAGGCCGCCGTTGCTAAGCGATGTAGCGCCGGCGCCTGGAGTCACCGATAATGATGTGCTGCCTCTATGTGCCGTCTGGGAAACCGCATAAGAGCCACTGCCATCTTCGCTCCAGAAATCCCACCAACTTGTGGCAGATATGAATGGGTCAATACCATCGGACAGATCCGACGCATCTTCAGCGTACTCAACATCGACGGATATGATCCGTCTCACGAGATTCCGGTTCTCATCGTACTCATTGATGACAAAATCATCGAAGTAGACCGTTCCCTGGTTTGCGCCGCAGTCAAAGGCCGGCGTACCTGCAATGATTCGGGGGTCTGTCACCGGGTATAGGACGCCTTCATAGTACGTCCAGTCAGAATCTCCTGCCGGCACGGCGGGGTTCTCCACGGCACCTGCCCATTCCATACCCAATGGAAACACAGCGACAGCAGGATCGGGGTAGGCGCCCCCGTCCCCTTGACCTGTATAATAGTTGTATTGGTGGGTGTATTCATCCGGGCCGTAGAAGTGGAAGTCATACATGACATTCTCATCTTCAACCAGAAACAGGGAAGGGTCCCCCTCACAACATGTGGACTCGACGATGACGAGATGATTCTGATCCACCGTGCGGATCTCATCAATCAGCACCTGAGCGAGGGTCTCCCACTGCGTCTGGCTTTCTGAAGGAGTGGGTTCATTGATCAGGTCCCAGGCTGCGATGATGCTTTCGTCTTTGTACCGTTCGGCAATCGCTCTCCAGAGGGCTTTCAGCCGGTTCTGGTTCTCTACGTCGTCCCACAGGGGAAATCCCTCGTCACCTCCACCTTGATATCCTCCCTGCGGCACGTGCATGTCGATGATCAGGTAGACGCCATGTTTCCTGGCCCACTGGATGTTTTGGTCAAGCCAATGCCACCCCTCTTGCTTGTAGACATACGGCGAGTCGTCATCTTCAAAGATCGCATAGCTGAGGTTGAATCTGATCACATTCATGCCCATGTCGGCAACCCGTTGATAATCAATCTCTGAATGGTGATTGGAGTTAATGATGAGTGAACCGTCCTCCTCCCAGTGATGATTGTTGAAATTGACGCCACGAACTCTTATCTCCTGATCATCGACGCCTACTACAACTTTATTCCCCTTGCGCCTGATGAATTGTTTCCCCGTCCAGGGCTGCCGCCACGAACTGGCGAGCAGCGGTTCCTCTCTCACACCCCTGGCCAGAGACAACGGGCCACACGTCAGGACCGGGAACATCAAGGCCAGTACGGCTATTACTTTCTCCAATTTTCGGTTCAATGTTTCAACCTCCTGTTCGATTCCATTCTATCACAATCAATCGCTGGTTGGAACAGGTCGGCGACAAGAGGTTGGAAGAGAAGGATAAGCGGCATGAGCAGCCACACAAATCACCGCCATCCGGTTACCTTCTTCAAATGCGCCGCATAGCGCCTTGACATGGGTATCTCCGTCTGCGCTTCGTCGGCCATGCGGATGAGGTAAGTGCCGGAGAACCACGGCACAACCTCGGCTACGTGATCGAGATTGACAAGGTAGCCCTTGTGAACCCGGGCAAAGTTGTGTCGGCTGAGGCGAGGTTCGAGTTCTTTGAGGGTGTAGCGTACCGGGAGTTTTTCGCCGGCAGTGGTGTGCACGTACACCTTCTTGAGCTCGGCTACGACCCACAGAATGTCTGCGTAGTCTATCAGCACCCGCGTTTCGTTCTCTCGCTTGCCCCACAGTTTCGTCAGTCCAGCGGTAGGGACAGTGCTCAGCAGGTACTCGCGCAGGGCCGTCTGTCTTTGGGTCAGTGTGGCGCGCTCGTTGAGGGCCTGGCGAATGCGCTCAACCGTTTGCGCCAGCCGGCGTTCGTCGAAGGGTTTCACCACGTAGTCCAGGGCTGCCAGTTCGAAAGCCCGCACGGCGTGCTCATCGTAGGCCGTGGCGAACACGATCAGCGGCGGCTGCGGGCCGTCCATGATGGTTGCCGCCACCGCCAGCCCATCCACGTCGGGCATGTTGATGTCGAGGAAGGCCACTTCAATGGGCTCCCTCTCGATCAAGTTCAGCGCTTCCTGGCCATTGGTGGCTTCGTAGAACGTGGCCTCCGGCACCAGGTTTTCGAGGATGTAGCGCAGTTCACCGCGGGCCGGCGTTTCGTCGTCGGCGATGAGAATTTGCATGGTGTCTGCCTCCAGGGACTGGGTATTAGGTATTGGATATTGGGTATTGGTGCCAATATCCAATACATACCCAGTCCTTAATCTCCAACAACTGGAATCCTGATCTCCACTCGCGTGCCTCGCCCGACTTCGGACTCAACGACCAGCCGGTATTCTTCCCCGTACAGTGCCCGCAGCCGGCCATCAATGTTGCGAAGCCCGATGACCGCACCGCCCTTCGACGGGCTCACGACCCTGCTTGCCTGCCCCGAACCCAGAACCTCCTCCAGACGAGCAGTCGCGATGCCTGGGCCATCATCCTCCACTCGAAGCAGAAGAACCTGCCCTGAGCCTGCCGAAGGGTCGCCGTCCACCAGTTCGACGGTGATGCTCGCCGTCCCGCCCTCGGGTTTCCTGGCGATCCCGTGAATGACGGCGTTTTCCACCACCGGCTGCAGGATAAGCGTGGGCACCGGGTGATTCAGCCAGGCTTCCGCTCCGACGGACCACTCTACTTGCAGGCGTTCGTCGAGGCGGGCTTTTTCCAGGGCCAGGTAGGCCTCAACGTAGCTCAGTTCGTCCCGCAGGGGCACGAACTCTCCTGACCGCAGGGCGCGCTGGAAGACCTCGGACAGGTTGAGCAGAAGCCGGCGCGCGGTCTTCGCATCGGTGCGCACGAAATAGCGAATCGTGTTGAGCGCGTTGAACAGAAAATGGGGGTTGATCTGGGCGCGCAGGGCGCGGAGTTCGGCCTGGGTGAGCGCCAATTCGGCCACTTCGGTTTTGCGCCGGGCAACCTCGGCCTGCACACCGCGCACAATCAGCGCTATCGCGGCCATTGCCAATCCCGATACCAACATACTGGGGATTAGAAGCTTCGTCACGTCGGCTGGGTTTTCCTGAGTAATGGCCGTGAGATAGCCGGCTACCAGGTCGATCCCGACTCCCAGCCCCAGGGCAGCCAGAGGCGCAAATCTGCGCTCCCCCAGTAGTTCTGCATACAAGCCAGAAACGATCCCCGCCCACACGGCCGATGAAACTCCCAGGTCTATCACGTAGTACCAGAGGAATACGTCCACCCACAGCATCAGGTCGAAGAGGCCTCGCAGGCCCTCCGTTCGATAGATCGAGAGAAGGTCCGCGTCCGGATAGAAGGCAAACTGCATTGTGCCGTGAATGAACACCGTGACAACGCCCAGCCCCAGTCCCACACGCCAGCCGCCCAGCAAACCGCCGGCAACCACAATCAGCAAACCTAGCGTCGTCTCAATATCGGCGAAAACGGCCAGCCCCAGGTAATAGCTGAAGGCCAGCAACTGGATAATCGCGAGCACTCCAAATAGCTTCAGTAGGTCCCGCGGTGCAGTCTCGCTACTGACGACACGCCGAAAAAGGGCGGTACTGCTGAAGAGATAGATGAGCGCAACCGGGATGATGAGTTCTTGAACTGTAGAGCCAACCACGTAGAGATCGAAGTCAAAACGGGTCAGGCTGTCAAGGGACAGAGACGGGTATTCCAAAACCCGGCGGGCGAATAGGGCCAGCACGAGCGCGGCCAGAGTTCCGAGTGCCACGGTGCCGGCAAGCGTCATCCAGCGGGACACTGGTTTTCGGTGTGGAAGGGTGCTGCTCACGGCAATCTGATCCTTCACGGGACTTGTGCTCCGCTCCCCGACTCAACTCTTGATACGGGAGAAGCTGCGTCAGCACTACGTTATGATAGCATAGATAATACAAGAGTGGAAGGATTCACAGATAACCGGCCCTATGTGGCGACAAGTGGCTCGAATCGGCGCGGATCAGGGCGGCCAGGATAGCCGCCCCGGCCTGGCGAGCAGCGGCAGGTAGGCCATGCACGCCGGCGTCTGCGCGGTCAGCACGAATTTCCCCATTGGGTGGCCACCAGCATGATGTCCGCGACGTCGATGTCGCCGTCGTCGTCCAGGTCGTAGGTCGGATCGTAGTCGCCGTCGCCCACCGTGGTGTGCCAGTGGGCGGCGACTGGCATGATGTCGGCGACGTCAACGTCGCAATCGCAGTCCAGGTCATAGCCCGCCACACATTCCCTGAGGGTCCCGGTGTGGGCCAGGGTGTAGGGGCCGCCGTCAGCATCATCACGATAGGTCTTGAAGGTGACGCCGCTATCGCCCACGCTAATCACGATGAAGGTGCTGCGCGCGCCGGTGTCTCCCTGGCCGCGAGCGTGGCCGGCGTCCAACTGCCAGACGCCGTCTATTTCAATAGCGCTGTAGTTGTGCGTGTGACCGTAGACGTAGGCGATAACCCCTTCGTCTCTAAGCAGATTCCAGAACCGATCGCGATTGGTCGGGTATTTATCCAAGCTGTCCCCCAGGTGGCGCGTTCGCCCGTTATCGGCATCGGGCTGAGGATAGGCGGGCTCATGACCGAAGACGAAGACATGGGTCTTGTCGGTGGCGCTTAAGTCGGCAACCAGCCAGTCGTACAGGTGATCAACCACGTCGCCGTCCCTGACCGTATCGCCGCCGGTGTCGCAGTACTCGTTCAGCATCACAAAGTGGGCGTTCGCGTAGTCGAAAGAGTAGGTAGTCTCCGGGCAACCCGATGGGCCAGGATTGACGGAGTCGTAGTCGTAGCTGCGCAGCCAGTCCATGTTAGAGCCGGAATAGGATTCGTTGCCCGCGCCGGGTAGCTCGTGGTTGCCAACGCCGGGGTACCAGGTGTAGGTCACGCCCAGGGTGGAGGTGATGGTCCAGCGCACGTCGCTGGTGGGATCAATGTCGCCGGGGCTGACCATGAAAGCGCCTCCGCCCCGGGTGGCGATGGCTTCACAGGCTCCCCTGAAATACTGGGGCGAGTCGCGCCCCGGCCCAGAGGATCCTCTCATATCAGCCGTGACGGCGAAAGTAAATCGGTTATCGTTCTGTTCCCAGCCTTGCAGTTCCAGGTCAAAGCTGATGTCGGAGCTGGTCACCGCGCCCTGGTGGATTTCCACCGCCACGACGTTCGAGCCGGTATTCAGGATGGCGGTGTCAATGCTGGTCGCGAAAAACGCTGACTCATTGCTGCCGCCAATGGTCGAGGCGGCAAGGGTATCGTAGCCAGTGGCTCCACCGCTCATGTTCGTCCGAAAAACCTCCGTCCCGTTCAGATAGACGACCGCGCCGTCGTCCCTCAGAACTCGGAGCATCAGGCTCTCGAAGATCGAAGCGTCCGCCACGTCGAAGCTGTGGCGGAAATAGGTGGTGATGTGCTTGTTTCCCGCATCGCCTCCGTAGCTCACCACCGTCGCCTCGTCGCCGTCGCCATAGCCCAGTTGCGCCGGCCCCGATGCCCACCCCGCATCGTCGAAATCGGTCTGTCGCCAGGCCACGCCCTGGTCCGAACCGTCGTCCAGGTACGTCCAGGTTGAGCCGGTGGGGACCAGATCTATGGAGGTGTCTTGTTCGTAGAAGTAGACTGGCTGGTAGGCGCCCTCGCTGATGGTGAAATAGCTTGGCTCAGGGCTAACGCTGGGCACGCCGTGGGCGGCGAAGGCGATGGCCTCACCCTGAGGTTCGACGGCTACGGGCGCCGCGCAGGCGGCGCTCGAAAAGGTTTCCCAGAGGTTCGTTCCTGTGGCGCGGGGCCAGTAGTAGGCCTGAGCGTAGAGCCGCAGGAGCACGGCATCGCCGGAGGGTGAGACATCGCCCCCGGTGACCTGGGCGGGCAGTGGGATGCTGTCCACGAGATCGAGAGTCACCATGACACCGGGCGTGTGCGGCGCTGGGTTACGGAAAATGTGAGCCACGCCCTCGCCGGCGCGGTCCTTCGTCACCAGGAAGAGATCTCCGCTCACCGGATCAACCAGCAACGTTTCGGAGTCGTAAACCGCTGAGCCTGGATAACGCATCGGCAAGGCGTCAACGCCGTCCAGGTCAACGGTCACCGCATCTTGGCTGGCGCTGACCACCGGTTCGGCCACGCGATAGACGGTCACCGACGCGCGCTGGCGTGCGTTGTCGCCGATGTCGCCGGCATAGACGTAGTCCTGTCCTTCCACCGGCCCCGGCCCGATGGCGATGTCTTCCCAATCGGTCGCGCTGGCTCCGACCAGATTATATACTCCCAGGTGCTTGCCCTGGATGCTCATGGCGTAGATGCGGGCCGAGTCGCCTGAGTCATTGTGCGTCCAAAGCACGTCGGCGTTCTCGCGGCTGGCGACGACGCCGGAGATCTCGGTCAGAAGGCTCGATTCCACCGCGCCGAGTTGAGCTTCGTCCATGAACGTGGGGCAGTCGGCCACCCCCGATCCGGAGGCATCCGTAGCTGTTCTGGCCACGAGATAGAAGGCGAGGCCCACGACCACGAGGAGGATGGTGATGGATAGCTTCTTCATGAGATGCCTCAGCATGTTTCCCCCCAGTGCACCGTCACCAGCATGACGTCCACGACGTCGATGTCGTTGTCTCTGTCCAGGTCGTACTGTG
>JBHHXF010000169.1:0-7351 GCA_046756905.1 Anaerolineae bacterium
GCCGGCCTGCTCCGCCAGTTCGTTCAGCCGCTGCTCCACATCGCGAACGCGCCATTCGACGACGAAGCGCTCCTGGGCAGCGGCCTCGGCTTCAGCTGGCTCCCCCTCATCGGGGTTGTGGCCGTTTGATGGCTCGACGACAGAGTACCGAAGTGAGGGTTCAAGGTGCATGACGCCACTGAAACCATCAACAACGCCGGCATCGTATTCCTGCATAGACAGAGTCAGCCACTGGCGTGGTGCCCACTCGAACTCGATGGCCTGGCCGCGCCAGAACCCGACACATTTATACGGAGGATCCGCTTTCACGCAGCGGAAAAAAGCTTCGCCGAAACCATTATGCCAGAAAGAGCGCTGAACGTGAACTTCAATGTCATATTTGTTGTCGCCCGGCTTGTCCAGAAACCATTCTCGGGCTACCATTCGAGGATCCATTTGTGCTCCTTGGACGTATTGGTGACTAATGATCGATCTGGAGATTGGAGACTGGAGATTGGATATTGGATATTGGATATTGCTTTCGTCGAGTGCAAGACCCCAATATCCAATCTCCAGTCTCCAATCTCTATTCTCCAATCTCCAATTGTAGCGAGCTTTTCGCTTTCTGACAAGTACCAATGCCAAAGCGAACAGACATCCACCGCATTCTCATCATCGGCTCCGGTCCGATTGTCATCGGCCAGGCGTGCGAGTTCGACTACTCCGGCACGCAGGCCGTGAAGGCGCTGCGCGACGAGGGGTACGAAGTGGTTCTGGTCAACTCGAATCCAGCCACCATCATGACCGACCCGGAGCTGGCTGACCGGACGTATATCGAACCGCAGACCGCTGAAATGCTTGAAGCGGTGATCCAGCGCGAGCGCCCCGCCGCTCTGCTGCCAACCGTTGGCGGGCAGACGGGGCTGAACCTGGCCGTGGAGCTGGCCGAGCGCGGCATCCTGGCAACGTACGGCGTCGAGTTGATCGGGGCCGGCCTCGACGCCATGCGACTGGCCGAAGACCGCCAGCGGTTCAAAGACGTCATGCTCGAGATCGGGCTGGACGTGCCCCGTAGCGACATCGCCGCATCGGTGGAGGAGGCGCTGGGGCTCGCCGACCACTTGGGCTACCCTGTCATCATACGGCCCTCTTTCACCCTGGGTGGCGCCGGCAGCGGCGTCGCCCACGACGAACGACAACTCCACGACATCGTCGTGCGCGGGCTGAAGGAGAGTCCCGTCAACCGCGTGCTCATCGAGGAATCGGTCATCGGGTGGAAGGAGTTCGAGCTGGAGGTGATGCGCGATGGGGCGGACAACTTTGTCGTGGTCTGCTCCATCGAGAACCTGGACCCCATGGGGGTCCACACCGGCGATAGCATCACCGTTGCGCCGGCCATCACGCTGACCGACAAGGAATACCAGCGCATGCGCGACTGGGCGCGCCGCGTGATCCGGCGGGTGGGCGTCGAGACCGGCGGTTCCAACATCCAGTTTGCCGTCGATCCCACCACCGGACGCCTGGTGGTCATCGAGATGAACCCTCGGGTGTCGCGGTCATCGGCGCTGGCGTCCAAAGCGACGGGTTTCCCCATCGCCAAAATCGCCGCCAAACTGGCCGTCGGCTACACGCTGGACGAGATCCCCAACGACATCACGCGGGAAACGCCGGCCTCCTTCGAGCCGGTCATTGACTACGTCGTCGTGAAGATTCCGCGTTGGGACTTCGCCAAGTTTCCAGGCGTGCCGGCCACCCTGGATACCCAGATGCGCTCCGTGGGTGAGGTCATGGCAATTGGACGGACGTTTAAGGAGGCGCTGCAGAAGGGGCTGCGGTCGTTGGAGATTGGGGTATTCGGGTTGGAGAGGGGACGTGGTGGAATTCAGGGGAACTCGGGAGAACTCGGGAGAACTCGGGAGAACTCGGGAGAACTCAGGGAGTTGCGAGAGGGGTTGAGGGTTGCGAATCCGAAGCGGATTTTTGCGATTGGGGATGCGCTGCGGGCCGGCATGTCTGTGGAGGAGATACATGAGTTGACGGGCATCGACCGCTGGTTCCTGTGGCAGATGGAGGAGATCATCGAGCTGGAGCGCGAGCTGTGCGGTCACAGGCTGGAGACGCTGCCGGCTGATCTATTGCGCCAGGCGAAGCGGTTCGGCTTTTCGGATGAGCAACTGGGCCGGCTGTGGGGTTGCGCCGAGGGCGAGGTGCGGACACGCCGGCACGCCCTGGGCATCCGCCCCGTCTACCATCGGGTTGACACCTGCGCCGCCGAGTTCGAGGCGTACACCCCGTATCTCTACTCCACCTACGAAACGCAAGACGAGGCGAACCCAACCAGCCGGCCCAAAATCATCATCCTGGGTGGCGGCCCGAACCGCATCGGCCAGGGGATCGAATTCGACTACTGCTGCTGCCACGCCGCCTTCGCCCTGGCAGAGATGGGCTACGAGACCATCATGGTCAACTGCAACCCCGAAACCGTCAGCACCGACTACGACACATCTGACCGCCTGTACTTTGAGCCGCTGACGCTGGAGGATGTGTTGAACATCGTGGACGAGGAAGGTCGCAGTAGGGGCGAGACAAGGCGGAGTAGGGGCGAGGCAAGGCAGAGAGCAGTTTCTCTCGCTAATGAGACCTCACTCCGTCTTGCCTCGTCCCTACGAGGCGTGATCGTCCAATTCGGAGGCCAGACCCCGTTGAAGCTGGCCCAAGACCTCGCAACAGCCGGCATCCCCATCCTGGGCACATCGCCCGATGCCATTGACCTGGCCGAGGATCGGGAGCGGTTCGGGGACCTCCTGGACGAGCTGGGCATTCCCCAGCCGGCCCGTGGCACTGCCCGTTCGCCGGCGGGAGCGCAGGAGGTTGCCGCCCGCATCGGTTATCCGCTGCTGGTTCGACCATCGTACGTACTGGGCGGACGTGCCATGGCCGTCGTGTATGGCGAGGATGAACTGGACCGTTACATGGCCGAGGCTGTGCGCGCGTCGCCTGAGCACCCCGTGCTCATTGATCGGTTCGTGGAAGATGCGTTCGAGGTGGACGTGGATGCTGTAGCCGATGGGGAGCGCGTGGTGATCGGTGGGGTGATGCAGCACATCGAGGAGGCTGGCGTGCACTCCGGCGATTCGGCGTGCGTGCTGCCGCCGTACAAGATCAGCCTGTACCACCTGAGCATCATCCGCGAGTATACCGACGCGCTGGGCAAGGCGCTCGGCGTCATTGGTCTGATGAACGTACAGTATGCCATCAAGGACGACGTCGTCTATGTGCTGGAGGTGAATCCGCGCGCCTCGCGCACTGTGCCATTTGTGAGCAAGGCCACAGGCGTGCCGCTGGCGAAGATCGGAGCCCAGGTGATGGCCGGCCGGAGCCTGGAGGAGATTGGATTCACCGAAGAGCCGAAGGTGGACCGGTTCTGTGTGAAGGAAGCGGTCTTGCCCTTCAGCAAATTTCCCGGCGTGGATGCCCGGCTGGGTCCCGAGATGCGCTCCACGGGCGAGGTGATGGGTCGGGCGCTCCGCTTCGGGCAGGCCTTTGCCAAAGCCCAGATCGCAGCCGGCGACCGGCTGCCGCTGAGCGGCACAGTTCTCATCACGGTCAACGACTTCGACAAGAGCACGGTGTTGAAAATTACCCGCGATCTGGAGCGCATGGGCTTCCGGCTTATCGCAACGCGGGGGACAGCCCGGTTCATACGCCGCGTCGGTATGGCGGTAGAGGCTATCAATAAGGTGAGCGAGGGCTCACCTCACGTAGTGGATGCCATTCGAGCCGGCCAGATCGACCTGATCATCAACACTCCACTGGGGACCACATCCCACAGCGACGGACTGGCCATTCGCCTGGCCGCCATCCAGTCCGGCATACCCCTAATCACCACCATGTCGGCTGCCCGCGCCGCCGTCAACGGCATCCAGGCGCTGAAAGAGGATGCACTCACCGTGCAAAGCTTGCAGGACATCCAGTAACCAGTGACCAGTGATCAGTAATCAGCAATCAGTTGCTTCGGCCACCGATCACTGATCACTGATTACTGGTTACTGGTTACTGGTCAATGATCACTAACGAGGAGGTATAGGCAATGCGAGATCGGATCCAAAAGGTTGTACTGGCCTACTCCGGCGGTCTGGATACGTCGGTAATCGTGCCCTGGCTGAAGGAGAACTACGGCTGCGAGGTGATTGCCTTTTCTGCCAACATCGGTCAGGGAGAGGAGTTGGAGGGGCTGGAGGAGAAGGGGCTGGCGACGGGAGCCAGCAAGGTCTACATCGACGACCTGCGGCACGAGTTCGTCACAGAGTTCATCTGGCCCGTGCTGCAGGCCGGCGCGGTGTACGAGCGCAAGTACCTGCTGGGGACGTCGTTTGCGCGGCCGCTGATCGCACGCCGGCAGGTCGAGATCGCAGAGCTGGAGGGCGCCGACGCCGTGGCCCACGGCTGCACCGGCAAGGGCAACGACCAGGTACGCTTCGAGTTGACGTACAAGGCACTCAACCCCAAACTCAAGGTGATCGCGCCCTGGCGCGAATGGGACATCCGCTCCCGTGAAGACGCCCTGGCCTACGCCAAAGCCCACGACGTTCCGGTTGCAGCCACCGAGAAATCGATTTACAGCCGCGACCGAAATATGTGGCACATGAGCCACGAGGGTGGCCCGCTGGAAGACCCCTGGAATGAGCCAGGCAAGGACGTGTTTACCCTCACCGTCGATCCCGAGGATGCACCGGACAAACCACGCTACGTCACCCTGGAGTTCAAGGAAGGACTTCCCGTGAAGATCGACGGGGTTGTCTACGCGCCGGTGGAGTTGGTGGAGAGGCTCAACGCCATCGGTGCGGAGCACGGCATTGGCCGCGTGGACCTGGTCGAGAACCGATTGGTCGGCATGAAGTCGCGGGGCATCTACGAAACGCCCGGCGGGACGATTCTCAGCATCGCCCACAAGGAACTGGAGTCGCTGTGCCTGGATCGTGACACGCTCCACTACAAGGACGTAGTCGCCCAGCGCTACGCCGAGATCGTGTACTACGGCAAATGGTTCACGCCGCTGCGCGAGGAGTTGGACGCTTTTGTGCAGAAGACCCAGGAGACAGTGACCGGCGAGGTGCGGCTGAAGCTGTACAAGGGGAACTGCACTGTGGCGGGCCGGCGCTCGCCCCATAGCCTGTACCGCGAGGACTTCGCCACCTTCGGCCAGGAGGACGTCTACGACCAGACAGACGCCGTGGGCTTCATCAATCTCTTCGGGTTGCCGATGAAAGTGCGGGCGCTGATCGAGATCGATGGGATGGGCGTATCACGCTACCAACAGCCGGATTATGCGAAATTCAAGCGAGATTGAGGAAAAAACTCGAGGTCAATGAGGCAGATCATGGAGAAAGTTCCAAAGGGATCGATCACAGATGTGGCCGGCTTCTCCGCCGCCGGCGTCCACTGTGGCCTGAAGCCGGGCGATGCGCTGGACCTGGCTATGCTGGTGTCGGAACGGCCCTGTCGGGCTGCAGCGGTTTTCACTACCAACCGCGTGAAGGCCGCGCCGGTGCTATACGATCAGGCGCTGCTGGCGCGGAACCCCAGTGCGATCTGCGCAGTGGTCGTCAATAGCGGCAACGCCAACGCCGTCACCGGCGACCAGGGTCTAGCCGATGCCCGACGCATGGCGGAACTCACCGCCGAGACCGCCGGCTGTGAGCCAGGCCAGGTGTGGGTGATGTCCACGGGTGTGATCGGACAGCCGTTGGACATGGCGAAGATCAGCGCCGGCATCACCCGCGCCGCCAGCGCCCTATCACTCGACGGTGGTCATGACGCCGCGCGGGCCATCATGACCACCGACACCGTGCCCAAGGAGGCTGCCGTGCGCGTCCGGCTTGGTGGCAGCGACGTGGTGGTGGCCGGCATGGCCAAGGGGGCCGGCATGATCCATCCCAACCTGGCTACCATGCTGGCCGTGCTGGCCACCGACGCCGCCGCGCCACCCGACCTGCTAGATCAGGTTCTGCGCTACGCCGTGGACCGTTCCTTCAACTGCATCACCGTCGATGGCGACACCAGTACCAATGACACAGTCTTGCTACTGGCGAACGGGGCGTCCGGAGTGCGCATCGACGATATCGACTCCGAGGATTTCGGCGCGTTCCGGGATGCCGTGACAGCCGTTGCTACCACCATGGCGCAGAAGGTCGTACGCGATGGGGAAGGCGCCACCAAGTTTATCACGATCCACGTGCGCGGAGCGCCATCAGCCGACGAAGCCAAGCAGGTTGCCATGGCCGTGGCCCACTCGCCCCTGGTCAAGACCGCCCTGCACGGCGAAGACGCCAACTGGGGGCGCGTGCTGGCGGCGGTGGGATACAGCGACGTGGAGGTGGATCCGGGGCGGATTGGGTTGTGGTTTGCTGTTGGCGGAGGGGAACTTGGGGGAACCCTTCGACCGAACTCAGGACAGGCTCGGGGGAACTTGGGGGAACTTGGGGGACGGTCACTACAGTTGGTGAGGGGTGGCCGGCCGCATCAGGTTGATGAGGTGGTTGCGGCGGAGATTCTGGCTGGTGAGGACATCGACATCCTCATCGATCTGGGGATTGGGGATGATGAGGCAACCGTGTGGACGTGTGACCTTTCTGCGGAGTACGTGAGGATCAATGCGCACTACCGGACGTGAAACCTGGGCGGCGAACTGGAGAGGGAATCAACCACATGTGTTCGCTGGCGGCCGGGCAATCCCTGGCCTCCAGCGACGAAGATTCCTAGCCGGCCAGCGCTTTTGAAAGGGCTTTGTCCCAGAATTGAACTCTTCCATCCTGGAGCAACAAGACATCAGCCGCGCGTGCAGTGCTTTCGCCACCCTCCGTGGTTTTCTCGCCGGCCACAGCAGGGATCGCCCGGTAGCCGGCTCGTTTCAGCACCGCTGCCCGCCGCTGCGCCCGTTCCACGTCATTTCGATCCACGACGGCCGAGACCTCAATTGCCAGCCACACCTCCGGCGCGTCCGGCTGCGTGCGCGGATACCCACACACCAACAAATCCAGGAGCAGCACGTCGTTGCGTTCGTAGTCCGGCAGCTTCTCCAGGTCTTCTTCAATATCCTGGAAGGATACCGGCCGTACTTTGCGCAGCACACGCCCGAAGTAGGCTGGAGCCTTGTCCCGATATTTCATTTCCAGCAGCAACCCTGTGCTTTTGTCCTGCCGGATTTCAAACTTCCGCATCTGTTCTTCGAAGCGAATCTGGGACTCAACCAGCTTTCTGATCTCTTCTTCCGTACGTCGTTGAGCCTCGACCAGTTCAGTGACCACCGCTTCCAGACGATCTAGACGCTGCTCGGTGCGTTTCTGGGCCTCGGCCAGTTCTTCCACCCGCT
>JBHHXF010000170.1:0-7348 GCA_046756905.1 Anaerolineae bacterium
GGGAGTGTCATTGTACACATTCAACCAGAAGCATTATCAGTACTTGGGAATTTCCTTTGATTACCCTCCCGCAGGTTCTGAGTATGTCACGCAACGCGCGCTTCAAACCGTTCTTGGCATCTGATCGACAACCTGCGGGAGGGTTAGTACAGAGTTTTCCCAAGTACTGATTATCGCTTTATTCCGGGGTTGCAGACCGTCCAGCCTTACGAGAAGTGATGGTTCGCTCGGTCGCTCGTCGACCACCTGAAGTATGGTGATTCTGTTCAACTGGGGGAAATCGGCGGTCTTGGCGTGACCTGCAATCCTACTGGGCCGGCGCCGCCACGAAATGGTTGCGAACCGTCGCATTTTGGGCGGCGGTGCGCAGCCGGCAGCCCTGTTGCGTGAACAAAATTGGGGGGAGTTAGAGGGGGGGAAAGGGCCGTCTGCGCATCTTCGTGGAGCAGGCGCGGGAGGGCAAGGCGCTGCCCGACGAGCTGAGTTGTAGCATATCCAGGCGTAGGGACGCAGCGACTCGGCGTCCCGGTCCACCAACAGATCAGGCACGACCTGTGGGGGCGCAGGACATAGTCGAGCCTACGGACACCCGGTCCCCCAGCCGGCAGCGACGTGCATCACGTCCACCACTGTGATCATCCCGTCTTCATCCCGGTCGAAGGGCGGATCAGCCGGCCCATTCCACAGGACGGTAACGGCTGCGATGTCATCGGCGTCCACGTCACCGTCGCTGTCCAGGTCGCCATCGAGAGAACACGACGGGCGGGGACCATAGCTAGGCGGGGGCTGGCCGGCCTCGAAGGCGCCGATGTCAGGCTGCCCATCGGTCACGAAGGGATCGTTGAGGTTGGGAAGGACTGCACCGGCGTTGATCTGCGGCGCGCCAGCGACCAGGCGCAGGTCGCGGCTGCCCGGCTCGGCGGGGGCGTCCCAGGCGGGGGGCAGGGCCGCGTTTACCAGGTCGCCAAACCCAGCCTCGACGCCGTGATCTTCGACGCCGGCCGGCAAGTCGGTCAGTGCGTCGTAGCGGACGTTGTCCCACTTGAAGTGGGGAGCGCTGGAGCCGCCGATCTCACGGGTGGTGCCCCAGGCGTTGTAATCAAAGTCGCGAAAGCCTTCGTCAGGTGTGGTGGTGAACTCAAAGGCGTAGCGCGTGCCCAGGAAGAGGTTGTTGCGCAGGACGGCGTTGCGCCACATGGACCCGTTGTCGCCGTAGCCGTTGCTGTGTTTGGCTCCCGTGTTGTGGGCCACGTAGAAGCCGGTCGTATAGTTGTGCATCTTCACCGGCACGCTCTCCAGGTTGAAGAGCTCGTTGCGGAAAATGTAGGCCGGCCCGCCGCGCACCGGCTGCACGCTGACGCCCATACGGGCGTTCATCACCCGGTTGCGCCAGATGCGGGCGTTGGCCTGGTTGTAGTCAATCTCGATCCCATCGTCCACGCAGTAGGAGGCGTCGTTGCCGTAGACGTCGTTGCCGTACGAGGGGCCGGTGAAGGGCTGGACGGAGATGCAGTCGCCAAAGTAACGCACGGTGTTGTGGCAGACGACGTTGCCGTAACCGCGCAGGTCAATCCCGCGCTCGGAGGGGATGCCGCTGCCGGGCCAGGCCGTGCGTCCCTCAATGACGTTGTCACAGACGGTCTGGTTGTACTCCTGGGCGTCGCCGCGCCGGTTGTAGATGCCAAAGTCCACGTCGCGGATGACGTTGCGGCGCAGGACGATGTCATGGCTATGCTGGGCGTCCACACCCCAGCGGCCGTTCTGAATGGTGAGCCCTTCAACGATGACGTGTCCGATGGTCTGATCCCACTTGCCGAGGGTGACAACGCCCCGGTCGGTGCCGGCGCCGTCCACAATGGCCGTCCCATCGCCAGGGCCGGCGAAGGTGATGGGGTGGCCCTCGGTGCCGCTGGTCAACAGTTCGAAGGGGCTGTAGGTCCCGGCAGCGACGTGGAAAACGTCGCCAGGTTGGGCCGCGTCGGCAGCTGCCTGCAAGCCGCGGAAAGGGTTCCCGGCGCTGCCATCGCCGCCGGCGTTGCCGGGGACGACGTATAGCTGGCGGCCAGTGAGGTCGGGCTGGGGTTCGGTGCGGGTGGTGGCGGTGACGGTGCGGGTGTCCCCACCGCCGTCGGGGTCGGTCAGGGTCAGGCGAAGCTCGTAGGTCTGGCCCGGTTCGAGAAACAGGGCGCTGGCGGCCCAATAGTTCAGATCCAGCGGCCCATCCTGGACGCGGATGGTGGGGTAGGCGCGCATGGCCGGCGCGCCAGGCTGCCAGTTGCTTTCCCCTTGCCGGCGAAACTCGAGACTCATCTCACTGTCCAGGTCATCGTCACCGTCGATCCACCACAGCACGCCGATGTGCTCGAAGGTGGCGTCGGCGCGAATCTCACCGGGAACGACGGCGTCGCCAGGGGCAGCCAGGCTGCCAGCACAGGGCGCCAGCGATCCCGTGCGCTGATAGTTCCCCCGTCCGGTGCCCCACAGGACCCGTGCGTTCGCTGTGCCGGGCAGGTCATAAGCCACAAAGCCGGCGTGAGCCGTGTTCAGCACGACTTCCAGATCGGCGTCGGCGTCGATGTTTGCCAGGGTGGGGGCGGCCAGTGCGCCGTTCCAGTCGGGGCTGCCATAGGCGGGGGGCAGGTCAACCTCGTGCAGCGGGGTGCCGTGATAGCCCAGGATGTGCAACTTGCCGGTTTGGCCGCTGCCCTTCTGCACCCACGAGGCAAAGATAACCTCGGCGTGGCCGTCGTTGTCCAGGTCGGCCACGGCCGGCTCGGAGGCAAACCGATAGACACTCTCGGAGTCGTCGTAGACCGAATAGGGCCAGTTGCCGTGCTCGGTTTTGTCCAGCCAGAAGGCGTGGACACGGCCATCGTAGGAGGCGTAGAGGATCTCTTTTTCGCCATCGCCGTCGAGGTCGGCCACGGCCGGGTTGGGCTGGTTGTTCTCGATCACGTTGTAGTCCTCGCTGAGCGGCGCGCCGGTGTCCACGGGCGGGCTCTGCCAATCGTAGCCGGCGGTGTTGAAGCGGCTGCGGTCGGCGTTGAAGACGTACACCCCGTTGTACCTGGACGGATACCCTGGGATGCAATCATACACATTGCCAACGACCACCACTTCGACGGCGCCATCGCCGTTGACGTCGGCGATGGCAGCCGGCCCATGGGCGAAGTTGGCCCGGTAGCGCTCCTCGCGCCCGTCGCCTGAGCTACACGTTCCCCAGCCGCGCTGTTCGGTCGCGAGGCTCTCCCACACGCCCACCTGCCCCCACTGTTTGCCGCCATACATTGAATGGGCCGGCATTTGCGTGCCATCTGGCTCGTAAGCGCAGATGTAGTGGACGTCGGAGGGGATGACGATCTCGCCGGTGCCGTCGCCGTCCAGGTCGCCGATGGCGGCGTTGTCGTTGAAGACGCCCCAGGCGTAGCCGCTGTCGTTGCTCAACTGGGGCCAGCCGGCGCGGAGCGTCCCGTCGTGCTGATAGACCCAGGTGTTGGTCTTGCTGCCGACGGCGGCCGTCGCGATGACATCCAGCGTGCCGTCATCGTCCAGGTCGCAAGCGGATAGCCCACGCAGTTCCCGGTCGCTGGGGCGTTGGGGCCAGCCGGGTTCAAAGTATCCCGCGTGAGAATAAACCGAGACGTAGCCACTGCCGTGCGCCGTGACAATCTCCGGGTCGCCGTCGCCGTCTACGTCGCCAACGACGATGCCGGGCCAGGTGCGACCAACATTGTTGACGCTGTCCGGGTCTGTGGCGCGGTCGTATCCCGATTTCACGCGCCACTCCAGCTCGCCCGTTGCGCCGTCCAGAACGATGATGGAGTACGCCGAGCCAATCACTTCAAACGTACCGTCTTCGTCCAAGTCGGCCACGGCGGGGGAAGAATACCAGCCAGTCTCACACCAGGAGGAGTAGCAGCCGCCGTGCTGCCACTTGAGCACGGGAGCCTGGGCAGCCGAGAGGGGCGCGGCGCGGGTGGTGGGCTGGTGGCCGGCTCCGCCCAACGCCAGAAGCAGGGCGATCAGGATCAGGCTGGTCCCCACGAACATGCCTTCGGGCACGAGATCAGAGAGACTCATAAGCAAACGTCATTCTCAGTCTGAGAATGACGGTGGAGGATGGCGACCTACCATGGCTTCCTCCTCCCGGATGGCTAATATCAAGGGCCGATTCATCTTGAGAGCGGCAATCGTAGCCCGGCCGGTCGCTGTTTTTCCTACCACACGAGCCCCTGCCCAATGAAAATCCTCATGCCAGGAGTCTTGGCGAGGGTTGTATAGCGGAACTGATTCACCACTTTGAGGGTCGATGGCCGTCTGGCGAGCGGACTTGTGTAGAGAGCAAGACACGCAGGCCAGAGCTAAGTTTTCAGCAGTTGTTGGCCCGTCGGCGTCCAAGGGTACAACGTGGTCGACGTGAAAGGTAGCAACTTGTCCCTGTTGTGAGAGTCCGCAGTACTCGCAGCGGTTGTTGGCTCTGGTAATGACCAACCGACGTAGTCTGGCCGGGATGTAGCTCATGGAGTGGGGGGCGTTTGCAAGGCCACGCGCTCAGCGCGGAGGCGGAGCAAAGACAAGAACTCGGCTAGCTCGACCAGCCCTTCCGCTTCTTGTCGCTCGCCTGTGGTTAATTCCTCTCCCTGGTCCTGGCGGTCTAGCAAGGCTTGTAGCCGGTCATGTACGGCCGGCGGCAGTTCAAATTGAGCCAAATCCGTGTCTATGGTTAGTTGCATTTCCATATCTTCTTACCCTCACCCTGCTTCTGTAGGAAACGTGCATGTTGGATTGTACTCCGTTTTTTCGATTTTATCAAGGGGCTGCCTCTGCCGGTGCATTTCCTGGATCGTTCCTCATTTTACGAGCACCTTCGCCCCAGTTGCGCAGCCACCTTCATCACGTCGATCACGTTCACAACCCCGTTGTAGTCCACATCATACTGCGGTTCCCAGCCTGGATCGCCGGCCCGCTCTCCCCAGTGGCCGGCCACGGCCTGGATGTCTTTAGCACCAATGGTGTCCGGCGGTTCGAAGCTGTAGCATGACACGAGCTCGTAGGCTCCGATGTCAGGGGCGGAACCGACAGGACGGGGGTTGCCCAAAATATCATCTTCAGGAGCATAGGTCGGGTTCGCGGCGTCGATCACCGCGCTCCCCCCGGCCGGCACGGCGTAGAGCGACACTAGCCGCTCAAACTCCTGGCGCACCGTGGCGTTGCCGCTGACGAAGGTGCCGGCGTCGGGGTCCCAGCGCGGCAGCACCACGTTCGTCAGGCCCGGCAGAGCAGGGTTGGCGGCCAAGCGGTGGGCATCGTCGGTGTAGTTGACCAGTTCGCCGGCGTCGGTGGGGATGGGGTTCGGCCCGTTCCAGTAGAGGTTGTTGTCCAGGAAGAAGGAAAGCGTTTCCCCCGGTGGCGTGTCGGAGAAGTCGTTGGGCCGGCTCGGATTCTCGGCACCCATGGTACCCGTGGGATCGGACCAGAGGTTGTTGTAGAAGCGGATATTCTCGTTGGGTGGGTTGCTGCCCTCGGTGTTGAGCCGCATAGCGTAGGCCAGGGCCGGCAGGTCGCCCACCACCGTGTTGTGACGGAAGGTGATGTCCCGGGCGCCCTTCACGCCAAAGGCGGCCCGCATCACGTTCGGCGCGTTGCCCAGCATGAGGTTGTTCTCGACGAGCACGTCGCGGGCCTCGTGGAAGGGCTTGCCGTCCTCGCCCACCAGCACGAAGTAGCTGCCCGTGCTGCCCTGCCAGTTGAGAAAGACGTTGCGGCGTACCGTGATGCGGGCGTTCTCGGGCAGGCCGGCCGAGTTTTTGATGACAATGAAGCTGCCAGTATTATTGCCATTGGTGCGGCCACTACCTCCGAAGTCGTTGAAGAAGATGTTATCCTGGATGGTGACGTCGGTGACGCCGTTCGCGTCAATGTGCTCGTCGTGGCCCGTCTGGTTGTAGAACACGTTGCCTTCGATGAGCACGTCCCGAGCGCCGTAGTTGACCTTCAGCAAGTCGTTGTCGAAACTGTCGTGGATGACGTTGTCTCGCAGGGTGATGCGGCTGGTAGCATCGTCACCGCCGGGGCCATCGCCGCGCAGGTCCTGGATCTGGATGACCAGAGCGCCGGCGCCAGGGCTACTGTGAGCGATGTCGAAGCCTTGCAGGGTGATGCCCTGGCCGTAGAAGGACGTGATCACGGTGCCGTCGTTGCGCAGACGGGCCTGGTAGGGCACTACGGAGCGCACGGTGACTCCCTGGCCGAAGGTGCCGCGCAGGCGCACGCGCCCGAAGTACGTCCCGGGCTGAACCAGGACGGCGCTACCATCGGGGACACTGTCCAGGGCATGCGTGATGGTGGCCCAGGCATTTGCGGCCGAGCCGTCGCCGGCCTCGTCGCTGCCATCCGTTGCCACGTAGTAGGTGCCGGCCTGAGCCGTGAAGGGGGTGTCGGTGCTCCACTCCGGGCCGGCGGGCGACCCGCCGTACTTGCGCTCACCATTGCTCGGCCCACCGGAGGCACCGGAGGTATCGTTGATGGTGTCGCCGCTCCCCTCGTCAAAATGGTAGAGCGCGACAGTATTCGCGTCAGGGGCGAACGGCTGCGAGGGTGGCAGGAAACTGCTGGCGTAGCGCAGGCTGTTTGACAGACGCACTTCGTCAACCCAGCCGCTGAAGGAGGGATAGGCTGAGCCGGCGTCGTGTTTCTCTGCGCCGATGACCAGGTATGGGTCACTGTTCGTGCACGGGCCGCCGCAGTAGTTGCCAGGCACGCCGTCGTCAGGATAGGAGACGTCGCCATTCGGGCCATCGGCCTGGGCCTCGAGATTTCCGTCTACGAAGAGCCACATCCAGCCATCGGAGCGGCGCCGCTGGACAGCTACGTGGTGCCACTTCCCATCCAGGACGTTCGTAGAGCCACAAATGATCCGGTCCCCCGTCCCGTCGCCGGTCACACCGAAAATCATGACACCGCCGGCGATGGAAAGGCCGAACTTGCGATCCTGACTGAAGCGGTCGCGGTCGAAGACGATGTTGCCGTAAATCCAGTTGATGTTCCAACCGCAAGTGACCGCGCCGGCGGTATTTTCCGTGGCGTAAGCCTTCATCCAGAACTCCAGGGTGAAGTCTTCAGCGCCGATGTCAGCCGGAGGTCCGGGATCGTTATTCGCAGGATCATCGATCTGAATCTTCACCCGGTCGAGATCGTCGACACCGTTGCCATGGAATCGCAAGGAATAACCGTTGGCCTGAACGACTCGTAAGGTGCCGGCGCCGATCATTTCCACATGTCGCCAAGACCTCTTGCCGAACACTTGATCCTGGGCAGAAGCGACTCCAGTACCGGCCAACGCCACCAG
>JBHHXF010000171.1:0-7340 GCA_046756905.1 Anaerolineae bacterium
GTCTTGAGGAACTCAGAGCTTTCACCTTCCTGGAGGAGTTCTGGGATGAGCGCCTCTGGCGGCTCAAAGAAGCGGCAGAAGCTGAAGAACGGAGGTCCGAAGAAGATGACAGCGCAGGCAAGTGACGTCGTAGAGCGGGAAGTCCACATCGCAGCATCACCCGAAACTGTCTTCTCATTCTTGACGGATTCGGCGCGTATGACGCGTTGGATGGGTATGAGCGTTACCCTGGACCCGCAGCCCGGCGGCGTCTACCGGTGTGACATCAATGGGCGTGACGTTGCGCGAGGCGAATACGTGGAGGTGGTTCCCCACAGCCGCGTGGTGTTCACGTGGGGGTGGGAGAGCGAAGGCAGCCCGGTTCCACCGGGCTCCAGCACCGTGGAGATTACGCTTGTCCCAACGTTGTCAAGACTTGGGCGTTGACTGCGACTGGGAAGGTCGCGCTGAGACTGAGGAAGAGCTATTTCAGTTGGTGGCCGAGCACGGTGCAACCGTGCCCGGCCTCGCTCTTTTCGGCATCTCTACCTACTCTTGGGCCAGCCGGCTAACCAGGTGATCCACCAAAGCATCCCGGTTCTCCTGTGTGACCTGGATCAGTTGGACGTCGTCACGCTGCCTGATGCGATCGGCCCAGGGGTGCCGGCCCCGGGTGATGGTGGCCAGGACCGCGTTTGGGCCATTCAGCGCATTCAGGACAGTCGCCTTGAACGCTTCGGAGAAGAGTTCCATCTTGCCGATTTCGTCTACCACCACCAGCGCGCTCGCTTCCACCGCGCGGCGGATGGCCGGCACGCCCACGCGATCCAGCGCCGCCACATCGACGCCATACTTGCCGACGCGCTGCCGGCTGTGGATGTCAACGTGGGCCAGCGTTGCCTGTTCGCCATCCAATGTGACGATCTCGAAGCCGACGCGCCGGCCTCGCTGGCGCAGTTCGTGGGTGTAGAAGCCGCCGGCGGGCCGGCCAAGCTGTTCGATGACACGGCGTATGAGCGTGGTCTTGCCGATGCCGGGCCGGCCGGTCAGGAGTAGCGACTTAGGCATGATAGGAGCGGTAGCGAGAGGATAACGGCACTCCGCTTCGCTGCGTGCCTTACTACGAGCTTGCTACGAGAGCCGAGGGAAACCTTCACACCTCCTCGATGCGTTCCAGATCTGGGAAGAACTGGCGGACAGTTCCTTCGACCCAACTATGCAGAGTCGTATTGGAGAGGGGGCAGCCTTCGCATGCGCCACCCATCTGAACCTTGAGGATGTCGCCATCGTATTCCACCAATTTCACTCGACCGCCGTGGTAGTACTCGATGTAGGCGCTGAGAAGCTCAATCAGTGCCTCCATGCGTTCCTCATCGGTAGCTTCAACAGGAATATCCTTGGTATCGGGCTTGACACCGCCAAACAACTTGAAAACCATCCGTTCACTCCTTTCGCCGGCAGAAGGCTGTCCGCCATTGGTTCACGATTCATTTCGGGTGCCTTCAAAATGGATTGTAGGTGCGGGTCTTGCACCCGCCCAGGGCGACCGCAAGGGTCGCGCCTAAAACCGGATTTGAATACACCCATGTGCTTCGAGAGTGTCACAATCTTGTTTGACCGCGCAAGGCATTTCGATTATACTTACCAAGTGTACGGGGCGTAGCGCAGTCCGGTTTAGCGCGCAGCGTTTGGGACGCTGAGGTCCCCGGTTCGAATCCGGGCGCCCCGACCTGTGCGGGCGTAGCTCAATGGTAGAGCCCCAGCCTTCCAAGCTGGTCGTGAGGGTTCGATTCCCTTCGCCCGCTTCACACCACAACATGTAGACCTCTCACCCCCTTCTATCCCCACACCTTGTGGTGGTCCATCGGGAAGGGGGTTTTTCGTGTCCCGACAACCTCAAGCTCAGCCCCAGCTTCGCGTTATTGCGACGCCCTCTGCAACGTGGCTGGAAACCTGCCTGGAGATGTTCACGTTGCACCAGGAGGCCAGCCGACATACCCCCCGAACTCAGGAGTTTTACCGCTACACCCTGGGCGGGTTCCTCAGTTTCCTAGCCGATGAGGGCATCGAGACGCCCGAAGGCATCGAGCCGCGTCACATCCGTACATTCATTGTAGCAAAGCAGCGCCAGGGATGCAAGGACAGCACGGTACACGGCTACGCTAGGGCGATCAAGACGTTCTGCAACTTCCTCGTAGTCGAGGGTTTCCTGGAAGACAGCCCCATGCGGAGTGTGACCATGCCCAAGCTGGAGAAGAAGATTCGCCCACCCTTTGCCCGTGAGGACATCGAGAAGCTGCTAAAGTCCTGCCAGGGACCGCTGGCGTTGCGAGATCGGGCGATCATCCTGTGTCTGCTGGACAGCGGCCTGCGGGCCAGTGAGTTTCTGTCGCTGAACGTGGGGGACGTGGACCGAGACGGCATGGTCAAGGTGATGGTCAAGGGGCAGAAAGAACGTTTCGTAAGGCTGGGAGCACGGGCGCGTAAGGCCATGTTGCGCTATCTATCGGATCGAGGGCCGGCGAAACCTGGAGACGCCTTGTGGGTGGGGATCCGCGGCCGGCCAGTCTCACATGAACACATACGGCGCCAATGCGTCAGCGGCGCGCTGAGAGCAACGTTCATAGGCCGGCGCTGGCTGATCTCCGACTGGGTAGCTCAGCGCTGGCTGGAGAAGTGGTTGGAAGAGGGTTAACGCTCTCTTTTTTCGAGTAGGGTTGGCATAAGACACTGAGGGAGGGTGCTGATATGCAACGTATGAGCCTCGTACAGCCGGCCTTGTGGCTGGCGTTGACTCTGGCCCTGGTGGGTAGCCTTCGACACGTGGCCTGGGCGTTTGCCACGTTGGAGGGGGCGACCTGGCAGCCGGCTACATCCAGGCCGTTGCGGTGGACGTCGGGCTGGCTAGCTTAGCGTATGCCATACACCACAGGCGACGGGAGCGGCGCCCTACGCGCGTCTTGTGGGTGGGCGTGGTGGTGTTTAGCGGGATCTCCGCCTATGCCAACCTGTTGCACGGGCTGTACTTCGCCAGTGATCTGGGCTTGTCCACCTGGGGGTGGGCGCGACCGTTCATGTTGAGCGGGGTGTTGCCCGTGCTGGTGGTGTACCTGTCCGAGATCGTGAGCAGTGACGTGCAGCACGCCGTCAAGGTGGCGGAGAAGGAACGAAAGAAGGCCGAACATGTACGTGACGCCGGCAGGGGTGGACCTGGGCGATCTGGTGGCTATTGTGAGCTACACTGCTGTAGGCGGCCTAATCCTCTGCCTGACGGCGATCCTGGCGCTTACGGCCCTGGGTAAGTGGGAGTTCTGGCGCGCCTGGCGCTGGGGGCTGGCTGTGGGTCTCGTACCGCCTGGGATCGTGGGGCTGTTGTTCCTGCGACTGATCGTGGCCCTGGTGAATGCGGCGCTGGAGCGCATTCTGGGGCGCGATCTGGACAACAGCGGCGAGGTGGGCGACGTTCCCGCGTTGCGGTTGGAGATTGCCAACAAGGAAGGGCGTACCATGCATTTTCTGGACCTGGACCTGGACAGGGCGCGCCTGGCGCAGTTTGCGGCCCTGGCAAGGGCTAACCGATTGAGTGAGCGGGACGTATCGGCGGTGCTGAATCGCAAGCAGTGGGGGGAGTTGCGGCAGCGGCTGATCCACGGCGGGTACGTAAAGTGGCGCAACCCCGATGAGCCTCGAGGCGGCCTGGTAGTGACGCCGGCGGGGGAAGCGCTGTTTGATCGACTGGCGCGGACGCTGGAAGTTGACATATAGGCGTGTGTGCGTGTGTGTGCGTGCGTAACGGGTCTGTGCACACGGGTGGCAGACCCTCAGTAGGGGAGGGGGGAGCACAGAAAGGAGAAGGACGATGGGTGGTTTAGGTTTGATAGCGGACACAGCACGACAAGCATTGTGGGACGAGCTGCGTGAGAAGGCTATCGAGACGGGCAATGAGTTGAGCGAGCGAATCGCGGCCCTCGATCTGGCCCTCGAACGGGAGATCATGGTGACGGGGGAGGCATTACGGATCGGCCTACGCCTGGGTGCGAGTGGTCAGACACTGGCGGCGTGGGTGCTGGAAGAGGCGACAGCAGCAGCGCACGCAAGGAGAGGCCAACAGGCGCAGGAGTGAGATTGCCCAGGCGCGCCCACGGGCAGCGGACGGCACATTGCTCCCATCCAGTCGCGGGTCACGTGACCCGCGACTGGATGCCAACTGGACCCGCCACAAGCTGGCAGCCCAGGCCGGCGTATCGCCCACCACGGCCAAACGCGTGCTATCGCTGGCCAACAGCCGGCCCGATGTTTGCGTGCAAACACTGGCCTTTTTGTGTGCTTGACGTGTTTACAAATCGTGAGTACAATTAGCCATGCAATTCGAGTGGGACGAGCAGAAGAATCAGGCCAACATCCGTAGACGCGGGCTAGACTTCGCTGACGCGGCCCAAGTTTTCGATGGGCCGATGATCGTCAACTTAGACACTCGCCAGGGCTACGAGGAAGAGCGTTGGATCGGCATTGGTATGACTCACGGCAGAGTTGTCGTGATAGTGTACACCGAACGAGATGACACGATCCGTATAATCTCTATGCGAAAGGCACTGAAACATGAGCGCAAACGCTACTACGAAGAAGTCTTCGGAAACTGACTGGGAACGAGTGGACGCCATGTCGGACGCAGATATTGACACGTCCGACATTCCGCCGTTGGGCAAGGACTTCTGGGAGAACGCGGAATTACGTATGCCACAACGCAAGGTTCCCATCACTATTCGGCTGGATCCAGACGTGCTGGCGTGGTTTCGGGCGCTGGGTAAGGGCTATCAGACCCACATCAACGCCGTGCTAAGAACGTACATGGAAGCGCGCCAGGGGTAACGCGGCAGTAGAAAGAGAAAACCCACGCGGCGATGGCGCCCGTGGGCATGGCCAGGCCGAAGACGGCGGCGCTGGCAGCGCTACTGTAGCACGTAGCAGCCCATCTGGTCAAGGCCAGGTGGGCTGTTTGTGTGTTTTGGGGGTGCGCGGCGATGAAGGTTGTCACAGGGACATATCAAGGACACATTGAGTACCTCCGAAAGGCGATAGAGGCAGTAATGGTTGATCTGCTGCATTACCGCGTGACGCCAATGGTAAATGCAGGCACGTGGTCAGACAGCGATGGTGTGGTAGATCGTTTTAACCTCTATCGCTGCTGGCCGACGGAAGCGCAGGCGCGTGCGTACTACGAGCAGCAGGCAGACGCTAGGACGGCGGACCTGGTGAGCAAGTTCGACGACATCCTGGCGATGACGCCTCTACAGCTAATGGAACAGCAGCTACGCGAGCTGGAAGAGGGGACAGAGGCTTGGTTAGGCCAGATGGAGCCGGCTGACGAGGGCGAGGGGGAGGAGGTACCAGAGACCGCGGTAGAGGCAATAGAACGATGGGTGAGAGATCAGGATGGATTCCCTGCCGCGAAACTGATAGAAGTATTCAGGCAATCAGGCATTGATCTACCTGTCGGAGCTGGCAGCCCAGCCACGGATGACGGCCGAGCAGAACATCTGGACATAGGGCGGGGGTTCATCCTGGCGAAACACGCAACACGCGAGAAAAAGCTGACACAGCGCGACTATGGCAAAGCTGAGCACTTTTCGGGGGACACTGTGGGAAAAGCGTATAGGCTGACCAAGCGTGTTCTCGGAATGGCAGGAATTGATGAGAAGGAATTACTGAAATACGGATAACGTGACGCGACGCGACGTCTTTGGCTGTGGTAAACTGAGTGTCAGAATCTTCTGACACTCAGTTTTTTTGTGCGTCAGTTGCGAAGGTGATCGAATGGCACTTGTTGGAGTGCAAACGCGACTCACGTGGGAGGAGTACGATCTGGTGCGGATGCTGGCTGAGATAGAGCAACGATCCCTCAGTCAGAGTGTGCGGTTTCTCGTGCGCGAAGCGCTGGAAACGCGCGACCTGCTGGAAGGTTCGCTGTCAGTGCACAGACGCACGGTATCGAGCGCCGACCGTGGCCGGCAAGCGGGCGTGTAAACACATGATTGCGGTTCGGCATTGGTTGTCTGACGTGCATGAAAGAGCATCTGGAGGCAGCCTGATGGCTGGCACAATCTACCTGTTACACTTCTCGGAGAAGACCACCATGCACAACACTATCTCGGCTACACCGACGATCTAGAGAGCCGCGTTGAGCGGCACAAGGCCGGCAACGGCTCCCCGCTCGTGGCGGCGGTAGTCAACACCGGTATCGAAATCATGCTGGCGCGCACCTGGGATGGCGACCGCAACCTGGAACGTGGCTGATCTGGCGCAAGCCTGGTCTGACGCACTACGCAAGTCGTTAGTGGCTGGCCAGATCACAGGCGACGAATTGGATGCTTTGACCGATTTCGAGTACGCCGTCTGGGATCATCCAGCAGCAGAGCAAATCATCGTGATCGGCGCGGCTCTGAGCGAGGCGTTTGAGTGCGGCGACAACGAATAGATGGTGGAACTGTACCGACAGCGAGCAGAGACACTGCAAAAGCACGCGCTGTGGTACGAGGTGAACGACCAGCCAACACATATCAAACGACAGGAGACGCAAACCATGAAATTGACAGTCACAGAGAACACATACGAAGCCATTCCGAGAGGCCTATATATCGCGGACGTCGAATCGCTCGAAGACGTCGAAGGGCGGTACGGGGAACAGATCAGGTTCAACTTACGGATCGTCGGCCGCGAGTACAATGATAAAAAGCTGACGGCTTGGGCTAATCCCATTCTGTCGCCTAAATCGAAGCTCTACCGCTGGTTGAAACAGTTGAACTTCGACCTGTCGGTCGGGGCTGTCATTGACATCGACGCGCTTGTCGGCAAGCGCGTGCTGATCAAGGTCGAGCAGATCGACCGCGAGGACGGCAGCTCTATCAGCCGTGTCAGTGAGCTGATGGACGTTGGCATCATGCAAGCGCTGACGCAACAGGCGACACAACCGGCT
The DNA here is from genome assembly GCA_046756905.1 of Anaerolineae bacterium. Lineage (GTDB taxonomy): Bacteria > Chloroflexota > Anaerolineae > Epilineales > JAANWY01 > JBHHTZ01. The sequence goes on from JBHHXF010000171.1 coordinate 6,953, forward strand.
ACTGACGGTAACGGCGACGCTGTCAGCATCGACTCCCTGCGCGCACAACTGGCCGCGGCCGCGTCCTGACTCCTCTATCCTCACCCTGCCCGTCAGCGTGATGCTGGCGGGCAGGACTGAGGATAGGAGGCATGTATGATGGTGACAAATCTCTCTGACGAACACCGAAGGATGCTGCTCTCTTCGAGCAGCATCTCCCACGATGTTGTCCTGGCCAGAGGCTACGTGAAAATCGAGGACAAGGCCGTACTCCGCGAACTGGGGTTCTCCAGGGCCCAGGCTCGGGCGCCTGGCCTGCTATTGCCTCTCTGGACCACCGATGGACAGAATGGCCCCTACGTCTATCGGCCCGATAACCCCCGTGTCGTGGAAAACAGGCGCAAGGGTA
>JBHHXF010000172.1:0-7332 GCA_046756905.1 Anaerolineae bacterium
ATAGGAGTAGGATATTCCACAGGTTGGGCCGGCGTTTTGCTACCGTACACTTTTGCTAGTCTCGAAGACGAGAGATTCCCTCTTGACAGGCTCGGAAGGCGCCCGCTCGAAAAGTGTACGGTAGTGAATCCAGAACTAAAGGCTCCCTATTCTTTCACAAATGTAGTCCCCAACGCGGCCGGCGGTGTGGAGCGCAGCACACCGCGCAGGACGCGCCGCACCGGGGGCGGCGACACCGCCAACAGGCGCTCCACGGCGCCGCTGCCGACGAGCAGTAGCGTCAGAATCAACAGTACCCACGGTGTGGTGTTGAACAGAACAACGGGCACACCCGGAAACACGCGCTGCATGGTTGTGACAACTGTCTTGAGACCGCCGAAAAGGTAAGCGCCGAAGGCCACGCGGAAGGGATGCCACCCACCGAAGATCACGATGGCCAGGGCAATCCAGCCGGTACCGCGCGTGTGTCCCTCGCTCCAGCCGAGTTTGACGCTCAGGGAGAAGGCAGCGCCGGCGAACCCCACCAGCGCGCCGCCGACGATCGTGTAGACGTATCGCATGCGGTTGACATTCGTCCCGCGTGCGAAAGCGGCTTCCGGGCGCTCACCGATGCCTTGCAGCCGCAGACCGGGTTGCGTCTTGTACATCCATAGCCAAGTCGCTATGATCAGCAGCAGGCTAAGATAGACCACAATGTTGTGGTTGAAGAAGATCGGCCCCAGGATCGGAATGTCTTTGAGGATGGGGATAGGCGTATGCCTCACGAAGGGGCCGGGTGTGCGGGTGTAAGGCTGGCCCAAGAAGGCGCTCAGATCGTCGGCCAACAGGGTCAACACAAAGCCGATGGCCACTTGATCCTGGCGCAAGGCGATGCTGCCGAAGGCGACCAGGCACGCCAGCGCTGCCCCCACCGCCATCGCCGCTGCAAAGCCAAGAACCAGGCTGCCGGTCCTGAAGGCTACCACGAAGGCAGTCATCGCTGCCAGCAGGATCGTTCCATCCAGCGACAGGTTGATGACGCCGGCCTTCTCCGTAATCGTCTCACCGATGCTGGCGAACACCAGCGGCGAGGACTGAGCAACAATTGACGCCAGTTGGCGCAGGAGCAGTGGGTTCATGGCTCTGTTTCGCTGGAGGTAATCCGTTGACCGCTCACCCGCTGCCGCACTCCGTGCATCAGCATAACGAACAGAACCAGCGCCCCTTGAAGGATCCCCCCCAGTGCGTTGTGCAGTTGTGTTTGAATCTGAAGGCGCAGGCTGCCGCCCATCACTGCGGCGAAAAAGAATGCGATGAACGGCACCCACACAGCGCGAATCGACGCCAGGAGCACCACCAGGATGGCCAGGAACCCAATGCCACCGGAGATCAGAGGGCGCAGGTTGCCATAGAAGCTAACGGCCCGCACAGCGCCGGCCAGTCCCGCCAGAGCGCCACAGGCCGCCATAGAGAGCAGTGTATGCCGCTCCGCCGCCACTCCCAGCAAGAATGCCGATCGAGGATTGTTACCCAGCGCCTTCAGTTGCAGTCCCCAAAAGGTTCCCCGCAGCGCGAAGTAGACTGCAACGAAGGCCACCAGCGCCAGCGCCACGGCCACCGGACTGAGACGCATGCCGGCAAACCGGGGCAATAGTGCAGCCGACTGAAAGGGGGCTGTACCCTGCAAACTACCGCCTTCTGGCGGTTGCCATGGACCGGAGATCAGATAGTTTGTGAAGATCAGAGCAATATTCGTCAGGGCCAGGCCGCCGAAAATCTCGTGGACGTTACCTCGGGTCTTGAGCACGCCGGCCAGCAGCCCCCACAGCGCACCGCCTACCATGGCGGCTATCAGCTCCAGAGGAATCAGAATCGCCGATGGCCAGAACACATTGCGCGCGACCCAACTGGTGAACATAGCCCCAACCACAATCTGTCCTTCGATCCCGATGTTCCACAAGCCGGCGGTGAAGGTCAGCAGCAGCCCCAAGGAGCACAACGTGAGGGGAACCCAGAAACCAAACACGTCAGCCACCTTGGCTGGGCTCTCGAAAGCTCCCTTGAGAATGTGGAGATAAGCCGGCCCGGGCGGCGCCCCCACCGCCAGGAGCAGGATGGAAGTGAAAGCCAGGGCCAGAACGATCGCTGCTGGAGTCAGCAGCGTCTCGATTCCGCGTGAGGTGCGCGTCACGCCGCTTGCCCTCCGATGAGATGCCCTAATTGCTCAACCGAAGTCTCAGTCGCATCTAACACACCCGTTACCTGGCCGCCAGAGAAGACCACAATGCGATCACTACGCCCCATGGTCTCATCCAGATCGGCCGAGGTGAAGAGGATGGCTGTGCCCTGATGTCGCCGCTGGAGCAACTGGGTCCAGACCCAGTCCGCAGATTCCACATCCAGCCCGCGCGTAGGTTCCTCCAGCAGCAGAAGGCGCAGCGCCGGGGGTAACAATGCCAGCAGCATGCGTTGCTGGTTGCCGCCCGACAGGGCTTCGATGAGCGTGTCAGGCTTTCCAACGACGTGAAAGTGTTCGATACGTTCGGCCGCCAGTTGATACGCCGCCGGCCAGTCGATCACGAAACGCTCCGGCGGTGCGGCCAGCAGGCAGTGCTCCGCCAGGCTAAGGCCGGCGATCAGTCCTTCTTCCAGCCGGCCGGCCGGCACGTAGGCCACCCCGCGCTCCACGAAACGATTGTACGGCTGTCCGGTCATCTCCTGGCTGTCCAGGACGACGTGGCCGGCCTGGGGCCGCAGCAGCCCCGCGCAAGCCTGCATCACCGGTCGCTGGCCGCTGCCCAGCAAACCCGCCAGACCGATTACCTCACCGGCTCGAACATCCAGATTCACGTTGGAGACAGTGACCCGCCCCGTCTGGACCGTCAGGTCTCGCAGTTGCAGCGCCGGCGGCCCCAGTTCCACACGTTCTCGTGCCGTCGGCTTGAACACCTGACCGAACATGAGGTGCACCAACTGATCCACCGGACAGGGCATCGCCTCCCGTCCGGCCACGCGGCCTTGCTGGAGAACCGTCACCTCGTCACATAGCTCCTGCACCTCGTCGAGCTTGTGAGACACAAAAACGACCGTGCTGCCGTCCTTGTGCGCCAGTTGGCGTAGCATATCGAATAGCGCCGCCTTCTGATTGGCTGAGATACCGGTGGTAGGCTCGTCCAGGATCAACACCTCGACGCCCAAGGACAGCAGGCGCAACACCTCCAGTTGCTGGCGCTCCCCAATCGTCAGGCGGCCCACCTCGACCTGAGGGTCCAGATCGAAGCTGAATCGCCGGGCCAAATCGATGAGGCTTTCCCGGGCCGCGGCCCGGTTTTGCCGCAGTCCGGTATCACGGCCCAGCACAAAATCGTCCAGAACCGTCATGGACGGAAAATCCAGCGGATCCTGATGCAGCATGCCGATGCCGGCGCGGATGGCATCGGCGGGGGAGGAGAAGCTGGCCGGAGTGCTGGCCAGTGCGATCTGGCCGCTGTCGGGCGTCAGATAGCCGGCCAGCACCTTCATCAGGGTGGTCTTGCCGGCTCCGTTCTCGCCCAGCAGCCCATGGATGCTACCCTCTTCCAGCGTCAGGGTGATCCCATCGTTGGCCCGCACAGGCCCGAAGTATTTCCGGATCTCGCGCAGTTCGATCTTCATCCAGCAATTGGATATCGGGTATTAGATATTGGATATTGGGGATGGAAGGATTATCCAATCCCCAATATCCAATATCTGTTTTACTCGCTCGGCCCTTCCATGCCTTCCAGAAGCTGCGGCAGGTACCAGATTTGCTCCGGTGTCGCAGTCTCACCGTCCTTCAGGTATTGCGTTCCGTCTTGCAGATTCAAGGGGCCCTTGTAGAGTACGACGTCGCCCGAGGCCAGACCGTCGATGAACTCCTGCAAGTTGGATTGTTGTTCAGTGCTCAAGGCCGGCCCAAAGATAAAGCCTGTGCCGGTGGTGTCACGGTTGTTGATATCGCTCCAGTCCGGTGGGTTCCAGTCCCAGGACTGCTTCCAGGTGCCGTTCATGACAGCGCTGACGGTTGCTGCGTAAGCCGGCCCCCAATTGAAGTACGGAATGCCGAGGCAGATGTCCGGCGCTTCAGCACATGCCCCTTCGTAGTCGTAGGGCACAGCGAAAACACGCTGGCCCTGGGCTGCCCGCTGGCCGGCTATCACCAGCGCCTCGGTGGTGTCGATGCCCGAGATCACTACGTCGGCGCCTGTGTCGAAGAAGTCGTTCGTCACCTCGGTTGGATCCAGTGTGACGCCTGGGATGTTAAACCAGAAGCCGATCCAGGTCACCCTGAATTTCAGATCGTCGGGGTTCTGGCCCCGGTACTTCTCGTAGCAGTAGCGCGCCCCCAGGTAGGCAGCGGATGCCAGTCGCCGGGTCTCGAAGTTGATCAACGGTCCCAGGTAGCTAATACTGCCGGTCTCCGTTGCCATGGCCGCGGCGCAGCCGGCGGCGCCTTTCATAGGAACCATATTGCCCATGATGTTCCCCTCGTTGGGCGGGGCCTCGCCGGTCAGCACGTCGTCGCCCGAGACATTGATAAAGGTGACATCGGGATACTTCTCAGCAACCGGGAGTGTGTCCTCTTCAAAGGCGTCGGAGGTGGTGATGATGAGTTTCGCTCCCTGGCCGACCATGTCGTCTACGACTTGCTCCAGGGTGGTGTCGGGGCGGTCAGCCGGATTCAAGCTCTCCAACCAGACCATCTTGGAGCCAGGCACCGTCTGCTCGACGTACTGGCCGGCGGTATAGTGCGCCTCGCTCCAGCCGTGATCGTTATGGGGGCCGACCAGGACAAGGCCGAAGGTCAGCTCCTGCGCAGCCGGCGGTTGGGTTGGACTCGGGGCGGGTGCAGCTCCGCCACAGCCGGCGCCAATGATGCCCAACAACAGCACAAGAACCAGGAAACCCCACTTCTTTGAGATTGACATTTTCCTCTCCTCTTGTTTTGGATATTGGATACTGGATATTAGATATTGGACTCAACTTCGAACCTTCAATAACCAATATCTAATACCTGATACCCCTTGCTCTCTGTCTTTGCTTTTCCTAGAGCAGTGTCTAGGACCGATGCTCTCGGGAGCGAGCATTCTTGATCCATTCCATCGGGATGCCACAGATGAACTTCAGGGGGGTGTTGCCGGTGTTGCGATACTGGTGTTTCACGTCGCCTGGGACGAAGATGACGTCGCCTTGGTTGACAGGATGGACTTCATCGCCAATAGTGACCTCACCCTGGCCTTCGATGACGAAGTTTTCGTGTTCGAACCAGTGGTCATGGTGGGGGGTGTGGCCGGCGGGCTCAACTTCGATGATCCGCATGGCATAGTTCTCGGCGCCGTCTTTCTTGTCGATGACCCATCGAATGGTCACGCCAGGCGCTTCGTCGCCAAAGGTTTGCGCTTCGCAGGCAGTGTAATGCTGAGGTTGTGTCATTGCATATTCGCCTCCGTTGTGTGGGTCTGTTGAAGGTTCGATGAGTGTGTCAGCGCCCATGGTAGTACAGGCCGGCAGAAGAGTCAAGCCTCCGCTGTGTCAGGTAGTGAGGACACGGTCTCTTGCCGGCACTTCAACCAAGAAGCCCTCAGAGCCGGAACCGGGCCGACCTCTGAGGGCTGCTGTGCCTGAGTTTGTCTTCATCGGTGTTCGTGCGCCGACGCACCGCCGTACGAATGAGATGAATGCCGCAAGGGCTGGGCAACATTCACCATCTTCTCAAACTATACACGAGAGCCGGCTCGCTGTCAAGTGGATGGCCGGAAGCGGCCGTCACTGATTACGGTTGCCGGCATCAGGCGCGGAGTTGTCTGATTGCGATCGGGATGGTTCTCTGGTAAAATGGGGTGTGAAACTCTCTTCAACTGAGTAGCTGGGGGATCCAGATGCTGTTTACTATCGCTTCGTTCACCATGTCAACGGTTGGCACGCTCATTGCCGTCATAGGATTCATCACACACTCCCGCGAGAAACATTCTCGACTCGCCAGGCTCGGATGGGTGTTCCTGTTCGTTGTGGGGGCTTCATATCTGCTGGGCATGTATTCGCTGCTGAGGCCAGGTTCCGCGCTGCCAGGGATCCTGCCGGCGGGTTCACTGTTGCGGCCAGCATTGACGGTCTTGGTGGGGGCAGTCGGGGCGTTCAACTGCTCCTATCTGGCTTTTGGTCGCTCAACGCGATCAGCGGAAGGAGCTGCCGGCGCTGCGGGACACCCTCGCTGGCGTGGCTGGGCGCTGGCCGGCCTGGTGATCATCCCCCTGCTGACGGTCATGGCTGCTATATAGTCCGGTTCATTCCACTGTCCGGCACTCAGGACTTACTGGCGATGATCACCAGGTCGGGTGATTCGTCCGGGTCGAAGGGCTCGCCGGCCAGGTTGCCGTAGGCTGTGATGTGGGTCATGCCGGCCTCACCCAGCCGGCGTTCCAGGTCGGCCCGGAACAGGGGGCGTTGCAGCGTGCTTATTACATCCACGCTCCAACCGCTGTCGCTCTTCTCAAAAACCGCGATGTGAAACGTGATGCGCTCCGAGTCCACGTGGTAATCAGCAAACCGCCACACCAGCACCTCGCGATTATTGACATAACTATTACTGACAGCGAAGAAGCGGGGCTGTTCGCGCCAGCGTTTGTCGTAGTTCAGATTGTGCAGCACCAGCAGGCCGCCTGGGCGGAGCACCGACGTCAGGCCGGCCAGTCCAGCGTCCAATTCGTCATCCGTCAACAGGTGGGGCAGCGAGTTCCCCAGGCATACGACCGCGTCGAATGGGGGAGTGGCGTGGTTGGCCAGGTCGGACAGACTGGACACAAAGAACGACACGTCCAGGTTCTCGGCTTCAGCCTTGGCTCGGGCGAGCTCAGTCATGGCCGGGCTCTGGTCGCAGCCGGCGACCTCCAGGCCCCAGTCGGTAAATGCCAGAGCGTGACCGCCCGTGCCACAGGCAGCATCTAGAACCGACTGTACGCCGTGTGCCTTAAATAACTGGCGCAGAAACGGGCCTTCGTACTCCAGGCGAGCCTCCCAATCGGTCATAGCATCGAATACCGCTGCCAGCCGGTCATAGAAGTCGACACTGTCCATCATCCAGCCTCCTCTGAAGTCTGTGCAAGTGACGATGACCACCAGTGAAATCATGTGACCGGCACTTCAGAAACGTGTCTGGAGCACTTGGTTTGGACGTAGAGCCAGCATTACGGTCTCCCAAAAACACTGAGAAAGTGCCGGTCACATTGACTGCATAATTCCTGTTCTGATCACTGTTCACTTGCCTCTCCGATCTGTCTCTGATAGAATGAGTCGCATGCGAAAGGACTTGCGATGAGCGCGCTATTCGGCGGAATC
>JBHHXF010000173.1:0-7315 GCA_046756905.1 Anaerolineae bacterium
ACTGCCAAAACTGGCTCACCTCCCAGACGCTGCGCGACCCCGAGGCCGGCCTTCACCCACGCAGCATCCGCCCCGAAGAGATGATCGCCCTGGCGCGGCGGTTCGGCGCGAAGATGGTCGCCAGTTCGTACAACGAGCCGCTCATCACATCCGAGTGGGCGGTTGACATCTTCAAGCTGGCCCGCAACGCCGGCCTGCGCACAGCCTTCGTCTCCAATGGCAACGCTACCCGCGAAGTGCTGGAATATCTCCGCCCCTGGACCGACTGCTACAAGATCGACCTGAAGTCGATGAGCGACAGGAACTACCGGTCTCTGGGCGGCGTGCTCGATCATGTGCTGCGGACCATCGAGATGGTCCACGACATGGGATTCTGGATGGAGATCGTCACTCTCGTCGTGCCCGGATGGAACGACTCGGACGAGGAGTTGCGACAGGCGGCCGAGTTCATCGCCGGCATCTCTCGGGACATCCCGTGGCATGTGACCGCGTTCCACAAAGACTACAAGATGCACGATCCGGCTAACACGACGATTGGCACGCTGCTGCGCGCCGCCGAGATCGGGCGCGAAGCCGGCCTCCACTACGTGTATGCCGGCAACCTCCCCGGTCGCGTCGGGCGGTGGGAAAACACCTACTGCCCCAACTGCAACGCCCTCCTGGTCGAGCGCTACGGCTATCTGATCCGCCAGCGGCGCGTTACGCCGGCCGGCGACTGCCCCGACTGTGGTCAGGCGATAGCGGGGGTTTGGGAGTGATGTTTTGGAGCGGGGGAGGGCGGATATAGTGGGTATTGGGTATTGGGTATTGGGTATTGCGGGTTGCGGGTTGCGTGAGACGGCGGCTCGGATTACGCAGTACGCAATACGCAGTAGGCGGTATTTCATGTCGGGCTCGCTCGTCTGCCTGGCCCTCAGCCTGATCTCGTGCAGTGCTCTATCCCGCTCCGCGACGCCGGAACCGCGACCTACGCTTCCCCTGGCGACGTTGCCGGCCTCCATCGGTCCGCGAGACGTCGCTGACTTCTTCCCTCATGAGCTTGCATCGGCCGAGCGCGGGCGTGCGGTGTTCGAGAAGCTGTGCGCGGAGTGCCACGGCGAAGAGGGTCACGGGGACGGGTCTCGCTCTGGGCAACTGGGCATCCACCCCCTGGATTTTGCTGATCCCGCTGTCCGCGACAGGGTGCCGCCGGCGTGGTACTTTCGAGCGACCACCAATGGCATCGTCGGGACGGCGATGTTGGGGTGGGAAAGTCAGCTTATCGAGCAGCAGCGCTGGGATGTGACCTTCTTCACCTGGTCGTTGGCCAGTTCTGCTGCGAGCATCGCTCGCGGACGAGAGTTGTACGCGCAGGAGTGCGCAGCCTGCCACGGAGCCGGCGGACTGGGTGATGGACCGCGCGCCGGCTCCCTGGAGCAGCCACCCACGCCACTGGCAGACCCCCGCTACCTGGCCGGCCGCAGCGGCGAAGATCTGCTGAAGGCTATGGCCGGCGGCGTGACCAGCCTGGACCACGACTGGTCGGACCGCTTGCAGCAGGACGAGCAGCACGCGATTGTTGACTATCTGTGGACCTTCCTGTACACTCCGTAGACGGATTCTGCTTGTCCCGTCTCACCGACAGGGCTTACGTCAGGTGACCGGCACTTCGGGACTGTGTCCGGGGTGCCTGTTTTGACCGTAGAATCGGCGTTGCTGCTCTTCCGACGGAGTTGAGCAAGTGCCGGTCACCTTTGCCACGTAAGGAATGAGAATTAAAGGGTCTACACAAATTAGTGGGGCGCTCCGAGCGGACAACAGTCCGCGACACTAGATGTCGTGGGTCTGCAGCGTTGATTCCACTAGATACGGGGACTGTTGTCCCCTTCGAGCGGGTTAACCCCACTATTCTGCGTAGAGCCGAATTAAATAACTTGCGCGTTTGCATCCTGACGCGAGCGCCGGTTGAGTAGCGGAGGCACACGCTTTTCGTGCCGGAGCGTATCGAAACCAAGCGGCCGGAGTGTAGAAAGCCTGTTTTCGAGACCCGCTTGGCTTCGATACGTCGCGGAGTTCATCCTGAGCTTGTCGAAGGGCTCCTACTCAGCCGGCGCTGCCCTGATCTGGAAATGGGAAGGTTATTTAATCACCGTTCCTATGTCATGTTACTGGACACTCTGTGAAAGGACAACTGTGAAATCATTCAACACCTACGTCGATTCGCACGCCGATCGTTTCGTGGAAGAGCTACAGCAGGTCTGCCGGCAGCCCAGCGTGGCCGCTCAGAATTGGGGCATGGCGGAGATGGCGGAGATCGTTGTGGGCCGGCTTCGGAAGCTGGGCGCGGACCCGCAACTCATCGGAACCGAAGGCGCTCCGCCTGTTGTCTACGCCGAGTTAGGCAGCGGTCCCAAGACGCTGCTCATCTACAACCACTACGATGTGCAACCACCGGAGCCGCTGGAGCTGTGGGAAACCGAGCCCTTCGAGCCAACGCTCCGCGATGGGAAGCTGTACGCGCGCGGTGTGGCCGACAACAAGGGCAGCATGTTGGCCCGAATGCAGGCCGTCGAGGCCTGGCTGGAAACCGTCGGCGAGCTGCCCCTGAAGATCAAATGGGTGATCGAGGGAGAGGAGGAGGTCAGCAGTCCGCACCTGGAGCAGTGGGTGGAGGAGAACCGGACGCTGGTCGAGGGGGCCGACGGCTGTCTGTGGGAGTTTGGCTACAAGGACATTGCCGGCCGGCCTGTGATCAACCTGGGGCTCAAGGGGATCTACTACGTGGAACTGCGGGCGCGCTGCGCATCGCGCGACCTGCACTCCGCGATGGCGAGTATCGTTCCCAATCCCGCCTGGCGGCTCACCTGGGCGCTGAGCACCCTAAAGGATGCCGAGGATCGTATCCTTATCGATGGCTACATGGACTACGTGGCCGAACCACCGCCGGCAGCTACCCGATTGATGGAGAAAATGCCTTTCGAGGAAGAGCAACTGAAAGAGGATTACCAGATCCCGGCCTTTATCCGCAACCTGACCGGCATCGAATTGCTGAAGAAGCATCTCTACGAACCGACGTGCACGATCTGCGGCCTGGAGTCGGGGTACACTGGCGAAGGCAGCAAAACTGTCCTGCCGAACACGGCCATGGCCAAGGTGGACCTCCGGCTGGTTCACGACCTGACGCCCGATCTGGCTCACGAGTTGCTGCGCCGGCATCTGGACCGCCGTGGCTTCGACGACATTGAGATTGTCCCGCTGGGCGGCGAGCATCCCTCTCAGACTGACCTGGATGCGCCGATGGTGCACGCCGCCGTGGCAGCCCTGCGGGCCACCTACGGTCGGGAGCCGGTCGTCTGGCCGACATCCGCCGGCAGCGGACCGATGTACCCGCTGTGCGAGGGGCTGGGTATCCCGGCCGTCTCCTTCGGAGTTGGGTACTTCGGCTCGAACGCCCATGCTCCCAACGAAAACATTCGGGTTCAGGACTACATCGAGGGCATCAAGTGCATGGGCGAGTTCATCCGGCGGTTTGCTGAGTAGGAGCCCCCTTCGACAACCCTTCGACAGGCTCAGGATAAGGCTCAGGACGTCGCTTCGACAAGCTCAGGACGGCGCGGATTGCCTTCGGCGAAACGGATTAGCGGATGGATAATCGGTTGTGAGATATGTAGTCCTGGTGTTGCTGGCAGCATGGGTTGTGTGGTATCTGTGGTCGCGGGAGCGGCGCCGGCGTCTCGATGAGGGGTTTCAACGGGCGGCCATCGTGATCAGCCTGGCGTTCGTTGTGGTCGGTGCGGCGATCTTCGTTCGAGCAATGATCGGCACCGGCCAGGGAGCCGGCCAGGCCCTGTTCATGATCGTCGTCGGCCTGGTCCTGGTCGCGTATCAGCGCTGGGGACGATAAATGGCCAATCGGGAAAAGTAACACACCACTATGGCCCCCTCCCCCAGCCCCTCCCCCAACTCTGGGGGAGGGGGGTCAGGTTCCCCCCTCTCCCAGGGTTGGGAGAGGGGGGAGAGAGGGGGGTGAGGGCGAAGTTTACTCCTCGTACAACTTCTTGACTTCCTCGGTCAGTTTCGGCACCACGTCGAACAGGTCGGCCACGATGCCGTAGTCGGCTACCTTGAAGATGGGCGCTTCCTGGTCTTTGTTGATCGCCACGATGTACTTGGAGGTCTTCATGCCGGCCAGGTGCTGGACTGCGCCCGAAATGCCACAGGCGATGTACAGGTTGGGCGAAACGGTCTTGCCTGTCTGCCCCACCTGATCCGCATGAGGTCGCCAGCCGGCGTCCACCGAGGCACGCGAAGCGCCGACGCCAGCGTTCGGCAGAATAGCGGCCAGTTCCTCCAGAATGTGGTAGTTCTCTGGCCCACCCATGCCTCGACCACCCGAGACGATGATCTCGGCCTCGGCCACGTCCAGCTTCTCGCCGCCGGCTGTGACCACGTCCGTGGCGACGGCCAGGGCTTCGTAGCCGGCCAGGTCCAACGCCTCCACGTCGGCGTTTGCGCCGGCGTCCGGATCGCGCACGGGGAACGTGTTGGGGCGCACCGTGGCGACCTGCGGGTCGGTGTTGACGCGGACCGTGGCGATAGCCTTGCCGGCGTAGATCGGGCGCTTGATGAGCAGCCGGCCATCGCTGACCTCCAACCCGGTGACGTCGGACGCGACGCCGGCCCCCAGCTTGGCCGCCACTCGAGGAAGCAGGTCCTTGCCGAAGGATGTGGCCGGCCCCAGAATCGCCGCCGGCTCCGTGCGCCCGGCCAGCTCGGCAATGACAGAGGCCCAGCCGTCGGGGGAGTATGCGTCCAACGCCGGATCATCGCCGACGTAGACCTTGCCGGCGCCGTATTGGGCCAGCGTGCCGGCTGTGTCCGCCACGCCATTCCCCAGCACAACAGCCGCTGCCTGTCCGCCCAACTCCGCAGCCAGCGCCTGGGCCTTGCCCAGGATTTCGAATGTCACCTTTTTCAGTTCGCCATCCCGCTGTTCAGCAATCACAAGAATGTCGTTTGCCATCTTATCCCTCTACCTTTCCCCTCAGATGACTTTCGCCTCTTCGCGAAGCAACCGGGCCAACTCACGGGCGGCCTCTTCGGGTGTGCCGTCCAGAATTCGCCCCGGCTTGCGCTCCGGTGGCGGATCGATGTGGACAAACTCGACTTCCATGCCCTGAAGATCTGACACGTCCAGGCCGAGATCGGCCGCCGTCCATTCGGGAATGACCTTCTTCTTGACAGCCATGATGCCCCTCAGCGAGGCGTAGCGCACTTCGTTGAGGCCCTTCTGAGCTGACAAGACAGCCGGCAGCGGTGCTTCGAGCACCTCCTTGCCGCCCTCAATCTCCCGCTCCACGGTCACGAGGCCGGCGTCGGGGTCAACATCCACTTTGGTGACGAAGGATAGATGCGGCCAGCCCAGCTCCTCGGCCAGGTAGGCCGGCACCAGGCCGTGATCCTCGTCCACACCCTTCCAGCCGGCCCACACCATGTCGACGTCGTCGAGCTTGTGGATGGCCGCCGCCAGCGCCTTGGCCACTCCGCGCCGGCCTACTCCCTCCAGAGCCGGATCCTTGACGTGCACGCCTTCGTCGGCGCCCAGGGCGAGCATATCTTTGAGGGCTTGCAAGGCCCGGTCAGGCCCTAGAGTGATCAGGGTCACCTTTCCGCCGTGCGCTTCCTTCAGTCGAAGCGCCTCCTCAACGGCGTACTCGTCGTACGGGTTGGCGACCCATTCCACGCCCTCCAGGTCGATCCGGCCGTCAGTCACGCGGTCCTGAATCTTGGCCGCCGTGTCCGGGACCTGTTTGACACAGACAACGATGTCCATACGTCCTCCTAGAAAACTGAATTTGAACCCCTCACCTGTTGGGCGAAGGTCTCTGACCGAGCCCACCACCTGGCGGCCAGGAGACCTTGCCGAACAGAGGAATCTCTACTGCAACAGCAGTTGTTGCCCTCGCCTCAGCAAGTTTCTTGCAATCACCACACGCTGAATCTGGTTCGTACCTTCGTAGATCTGAAGCAGCTTGGCATCGCGCATATACTTCTCGACCGGGTACTCTCGCGAGTAGCCGTAGCCGCCGAATATCTGCACGGCATCGGTAGTAGCATGCATGGCTAAATCGGTGGCGTACGCTTTGGCGATGGATGATTCGTAGTTGTTATCCTGGCCATTGTCAATGAGCCAGGCAGCCTTCCAGACCATCAGCCGCGCCGTTTCAAGGCCAATCGCCATATCGGCCAGCATCTTCTGGATCATCTGGAAGTTGACGATTGGCTGGCCGAACTGCTCGCGCTCCTGAGCATACTCCAGAGCAGCGGTCAATGCTGCGCGTGCCACGCCCAGGCCCAGCGCCGCCACCCCCGGCCGAGCCTTGTCCAGTGTCTTCATAGCGATCATCCAGCCCTGACCTTCCTCACCCAGCCGGTTGGCGACGGGCGCACGCACGTCCTCGAAGATCACTTCGCGGGTATCTGAGGCGCGCTGGCCCATCTTCTCTTCTTTCTTGCCGTGAGAGATGCCGGGCGTGTCCGCCGGCACGATGAAGGCGCTGATGCCCCGGTGTCGCTCCGACGGATCGGTCTTCACAAAGAGGGTGTAGAGGCTGGCAACCGAGCCGTTGGTGATCCAGTGTTTGCGGGCATTGATGACGTACTCATCGCCCACTCGCTCGGCAGTCGATCTCATGCCAGCCACGTCCGAGCCGGCGCTGGGTTCCGTGAGGCAGAAGGCGGCCAGGCGCGGCTCTTCGTTAAAGGGCTGGATGAACTCGCGGAGTTGCTCCGGCGTGCCACTCTGAATGATCGGCGTCAGCGCTAGGGAGTTGGCCATGACGCTGGTGCTGATGCCGGCACAGCCGGCGGCGAATTCCTCGGCGACCAGCACCTCCTCGAAGGCCCCCAGGCCGACGCCGCCGTATTCTTCAGGGATCGTCAGGTTGAGGAGACCTGTCTCCCACGCCTTCTTCATCACCTCGGCCGGATGCTGTTCCGTGCGATCCAACTCGGCGGCCACTGGTGCTATTTCCTTCTGGCTGAACTCACGCGCCAACGCGCGAATTGCCTGCTGTTCTTCGGACAGTTGGAAGCTAATCATGTGCTCTCTCCGTTGAGATGGTGTCACTTTCTTGGAATTGTATCTGCTGAGTCCCAAATTGATTTTAGCAGACGAAATCCGAAGTGTCAACCGACCGTTTGGTAGAAAACGAGGGGGGACGCGTGATTTGAGAGAGAAACAACCAGGAGGATTGCATCAATGGGGGTCTTTAACCGCGTTTGGGGCTATGAAGGAGGGTAAGGTGGGAAAATCCCTCCCCTCACTTCAGACTCA
>JBHHXF010000174.1:0-7303 GCA_046756905.1 Anaerolineae bacterium
CCTCAGGACGCCGCTTCGCAATGGTAGGCGCGGTTTCAATCGCCGGCACCTGGAAGGCTGAGTAGTAACTGGGTAGTAACCTGAAACCTTTAGGGTCTGCGCTGTTATGGCTGCTGGCCCTGGTCCACTTCTTCGATCTCGATGGTTTCGATCTTGTCACCGGGCGGGGCATCCGGGTTTTCCTGGGGGTTACGGCGCGTGATCTTGTCCAGAACCTCCAGCCCCTCAATCACCTTCCCGAAGATGGTGTGCTGGCCGTCCAACCAGGGAGTGGGTGCGAACGTGATGAAGAATTGGCTGCCGTTGGTGTTAGGGCCAGAGTTTGCCATGGAGAGGATCCCCGGTGAGTCGTGCTTCAACTCCGGCACGAACTCGTCCGCAAACTGATAGCCCGGTCCGCCGGTGCCAGTACCGGTGGGATCGCCCGTTTGCGCCATGAAATCCTCGAGCACGCGATGGAAGGTGACGCCATCATAGAATCCTTCCCGTGAAAGACTGACAAAGTTATTAACAGTCATTGGGACCAAGTCATCGTACAGCTTTGCCTTGACCACGCCCTTATCGGTCTTGATTATGGCATAGTAGTCCTTCGCCTCAGCATCGATTATCGTCGAGATCGGCGGCGTCGGGCCTGGCAGACTGACGATGCGGCCAAGCAGCACGAACCCATCGACGGTCTGTGTGTCGCCGTCGTTCAGGTCGAGAAACACGACCTGGCGGTCTGCCGTACCAACGGGGCTGAAGTTGGACGCCATGGGGTTATCGGGCTGGTCCGTCACACCCATCACATACTGGCCGGCCGGCAGCTCTATGGAGAAGTTGCCCTCGCTATCCAGAGTCGACTGGTTTACAGAGCCGGCTAATACGGCATCCGGGGAAACGTTTACCTGGCCCTGTGCATCGCGAGTCGCCACAAAGAAATACACGTACAAGTCCCCCACTTTCTCACCAGTCTCATAGGCGGTCAACGTACCGGTGACAGTGGCTGTGCCTTCCCGCTCAATGGCCGGCGGACCCGAGGGGGCAGGGGGACTGGTGGGAGCTGGTGTATCTGTGGGAACGGCTGTCGGAGTCGGGGTTGGTGATGCCTGCGTGCCGCCGCAAGCAGCAAGAGTTACTGCGATTAGTAGGCTGATGGATAAGAATACCCAACGGGAATTTGACATTGTGTGTCCTTTCTACCTGACATTCATGACGGATCTTTCGGGACTGAAGTGGTTAGACATTTTTGCGTCATCCCCACTCTTCTGTAATTTCGATGGTTCTAATCTCGTCGCCCGGATACTCGTCGCTCGGCTCACGCGGCGTCAGCCTGCGAGCCACATCCAGCCCCTGGACGACCTCGCCGAAGATGGTGTACTGGCCGTCGAGATCGCTGGCTTGCTGGGAGTTTTCCAGCACGATGTAGAACTGGCTGCCGCTGGAGTCTCGCTCCGGGTTGAACGGATCGGAGAGGCGGGCCATAGCGACAGTGCCGGCCTTGTGCGGCGTGTCGGTGATTTCGTGGGGCAAGAGATAGCCTGGTCCGCCGGTGGTATCCCCTTTGGGGTCGCCGGCCTGGGCGATGAAGCCGGGAATCACGCGGTGGAACCACAGGCCGTCGTAGAAACCCTGGCGGGCCAGGAAGACGAAGTTGTTCACATGTTGCGGAGCCAGATCGGGTCGCAGGCGTATCACGATGTCGCCCTTGTCCGTTTTGATCGTGGCGGTGTACGCCTTCGAGGCGTCGATGGTCATGGGCGGCGGGCCGGCGTATGTCGGCTTGCCCGTGTCATTCTGGAGGGCTGATGACTGAGCCGGCAAGTTCTGCGGAGATACCGCCTGCTGCTGGGCGACGGACTGGGGTTGGCCAGCGGGCCTGGCCAGTCGCTGGCCCAGAAGCAAGCCGGCTGCGATTGCCAGCGCCAGGGCTAACAGGACGCCGCCGCCCATGAGCACGGCGCCTCTGGAAACTGCAATTGTGACGGTCTTCTGTTGTTGAGTACCCTTCTGTCGCTTCTGTTTTGTGCGCGTTCTTGTTCTTGCCAACGGGCGCTACGCTCCTTGTCTATATCAGGCTCATTTCTCTTCAATATCAATCGACTCAATAATGTCGCCGCGTTCGATGCTGTTCACGACGTCCATACCTTCGACCACTTGACCGAAGACGGTGTACAGATAGTCCAGGTCGGGCCGCCGGCTTTTCATGATGTAGAACTGGCTGCTGCCGAAAGGGTTGTCGTTAGGATGAGCCAGTCCGACCGCACCCGCATCATGTGGCGTATCGCTTTTCTCCAGGGGGATGGCATAGCCGGCGTCGCCATAACCGTTGCCCAGGGGGTCGCCGCCTTGAACCAGGAAAGCCCGCACGCTGTGAAATGTCAACCCATCGTAGAAACCTTGGCGAGAGAGGAAAACGAAGCTATTGACGGTGCGGGGAGCCACATCGGGCGACAACTGGATGGTGATGTCGCCTTTCCGGGTCTTGATCACGGCCAGGTACGTTTTGGAAGGGTCGATTTCCATTGCCGGCTCTTCCATGTACGGCCCCTGGCCGCTGAGCACTGGTGTGATGGTCGGGGCCGGCGTCCACGTGGCCGCAGATGTCGGTGTTGGGGCCGGCGTGCGGGTAGGGATGGGCGTCGGTTCCGTGGCTGTTCCGCCACATGCCGCCACAACAACCACCAGGGCCGCCAACATGGCGACCCTTATCGACCAGTGATTAAAAATCCGTCGATTGCTTGATAAGTACGTCACGTCTGATTCCATTCAAGTCTCCACAGTGCGTAAGCACCCACCAACGAAACTGCTCCTCCTACTACAAACGCATCCCGCACACCGGCGCGACTCACGAAGATAGCGATGGCGCCCAGTGCACAGGCGACCAGGTAGAGAGCCAATACCGATTCGCGATGGGTCCAGCCTCTAGCGGCCAGGCGATGGGAGGTGTGATCTTTGCCGGCCGTGGTGAAGGGGTTCGCGCCGCGGCGCAGGCGGGAGACGAACACCAACGTCGTGTCGAAAACCGGCAGGCCGAGGACGAGTACCGGAATCATCCACGTCACGGTCGGGCTGTTCTCTGGAAATCGCAGCTTGATACCGACGGCGGCCAGAACGAAGCCCAGAAACAGGCTGCCGGCATCTCCCATGAAAATCTGGGCTGGATTGAAGTTGTAGCGCAGGAATCCAAGGCACGCACCCAGCAAGGCCGCAGCCAGACTTCCTACGAGGAATTGGCCACTCAATGTGGCCAGCAACAGGAAGAAGCCGGCGGCGATAGCCGCGACCCCGCCGGACAGGCCATCCATGTTGTCAAGCAGGTTAAGCGCGTTTGTGATCCCGATGATCCATAGCAGGGAAATCGCAACGTCGACTGCCTCCCTGGGAAACAGGTCAACTCGAACGCCGGTGGCTATCAGCATTGAGGCCGCCAGTAGTTGGCCGGCAAGCTTCAACAGGGGCCTGATCGTCTGCCGGTCATCCCAAATACCGAGAAAGGAAACCAGCGTGGCTCCAACCAAAATACCGACCAACTGGGAGATGTAGAACCGGTCCCCGAACAGCAGCAGCGCCAGAGTGAATGCGAGGTAGATGGCCGCCCCGCCCAGCAGGGGGACGGGTTCCAGGTGCAGCTTTCGTCCCGCCGGCCGATCAACGATATTCGTGCGCGCGGCCACCCAACGCGCGAGCGGTGTGCCGCCCATGGCAAAGGCAAGAGCGGCCGCAAAAATCAGCATGTAAGTGGTCACTGTCGTCGGTTTTCCAGTTGCTGCACGAATGCTTGTAGTTGTGCATTGTCTGGTGCAAGATTCAGCGCCTGACGCGCATA
Source organism: Anaerolineae bacterium (assembly GCA_046756905.1). GTDB lineage: Bacteria > Chloroflexota > Anaerolineae > Epilineales > JAANWY01 > JBHHTZ01. The sequence goes on from JBHHXF010000174.1 coordinate 3,809, forward strand.
GTCAAGCGCGGTATTCAGGTCGCCAAGCGACTCATAAGCCAGTGCAAGGCCGCCATACGCTTCTGTAGCTTGCGGATCAAGGGATAGTGCCTGCTGATAGACCTCGATCGCTTGCTCCGTCTGCCCGCCCATGCGAAAAATATCGCCCAGGACAAGATAGCTGGCAGGATCGTTCATGTCCAGTTGAATGGCTGTCTCCGCCTCTCGTTGCGCCGCGTCGAGTTGCCCCTGCTGCTGGTACAGAATGGCGAGATGTTGATGCGCTTGCCGGTCGTTAGGACTTCGCTCGATCACAGCCAGCTCTTGCTCAATCGCGTTGTCCAGATCTCCTTGGTACGCGTACAATAGCGCCAGCCCTCGATTAGCATCAGTGCGATCCGGTTTTAGCTTCAATGCCTCCTGATAGGCTGCAATGGCCTCATCGAACTGCGTATTGTGGCGGTACACCTCACCCAAGAAGACATAGGTGTCGACGAACTCGGCGTCCAAACTAAGCGATTTTTGAAGTTTTTCTAGGGCTTCGTCGTACTGCCCCATCTGATCCAGTGTGAGAGCCCATTCATTATACAGATGGGCTGCGTTGGGAGCCAGATCGGTCGCTTGCTGATGATAGCGTAGGGCCGTCTCAAAATACTCCTCACGCTTGCTGGGATCGCCGGTCATCTGCGCCCACTGCTGATGAAGACGTGCCAGATTCGCCGTGTGGTCCGGGTTGAGCGGGTTTAATCGTCTCGCCTTTTCCAATACTTGCCGGCTGGCCTCGAAAAGCCGCTCGCGCTCTGCAGGATCGTTGATGGTTCGAACCTTTTCCAGATACGCCTTGCCCAGGAAGAGATAGTAATAATCCTCGTTCGGCTGAAGACTCAATGCTTTGCGATACGTGGCGATGGCCGGGTCGAACTGACCACGCTGGTGATAGCCATTCCAGGCTTGCTTATACATAATATCCGCTTTAACAACGTCCAGATTGGTGTTGCTAATGACGAGGAACGCTATTACGGCCAAGAACGGGCTCAGCAGAACTGGCCACCGGCCGCTCCACAAACCGCCCGATACTGCTCGCGTCCAGGCCATTGCAATGGCTAACGCGAACAGGGTTGAGAACAGAGCCACATAATATAGTGTGATGTGGTTGGCCACTGTGCCGACGGCCTGGTCCAATGTCACAGTTGAAGGTAGGGGCGTCAGTCGTGCCGCTACTAGTAGACTGAACCCCAGAAAGATTGTCAGAGTCACCCCGCTGTAGATTGCAAACGCGCGTGCCCACCAACCAAGAGAAGAGCGACCTGAGGAGGGCCGGCTGGCCGCCATGGCCAAGCCGAGAAAGCCCGTGAGAAGCCAGACCAGGCTGACCAACCACAGGATGCTGGGTGATGTGACGAAGTGGTTGTCTTTCCATCGGGAGAGCAAGGTATGAAACACGACAGACATGACTGCGCTCTCTCGGGCCGGATTGGTGATATAATCGTACACAATTGTAATTAGAATAACAGAACTGATGCCAGCTACCGGAATGGCCGACTCCCAAGGCCATCCAGTTGTCTGTTCCGAGACGCCTGCATCCGGGTACCGACGTCCCCGACGCGAGCGCCGGCTGGAGCGGACAGGGGCCAGCGCCGGCTGTGAAGCCAAACCGGTTATGAGTTCCGGCCGGTCGTAAACCAGATACCCGACAACGACCATGAGTGCAGCGTAGGTCCAAAACAGGGTTCGAGTGGCCGCGATAGCAATACCGAAGTGTATCTCCACGAAATGCCCAATGACAGCCGCCAGAAGCATGATCAGCATCAGTGGGAATGGCGCATCAGTTGTCTCTTGCTGCCGGCCAGACAGTGTGGACCAGACTAAGTAGGCGAACAAGCCCACGATCATGCCGGCTGGCAGCGCCACGCCGAAGAAGCGATTGGTCCCATTTGCCAATCTGAACCCCAAGGCAGAGAGGATGCCGCCGGCCATGATCAGGCCCACCAGAAGATTACGCTGCCCAGGCCCTTCTACAAGCCCGAGCCATTTCAGGCCGTAGTAGAAAAGGGTGATGAACAGGAGCAGGTAGGCTGCAAACCCGACGAGACCGGTGATCACCAAGGCGTCAAAGGTCTCGTTGTGCGAGCGGTCGGGCGATGCATTGCGGGCCTCGTAGTGGGCGAGATCCGGTGGATAATATGGGTTATAGGCCACGTGCATCGTTTCGGGACCGTAGCCAATCAGCGTTCGCACCGGGTCTGCGACTATCAGTTTAGTAGCTCCCTCCCAGATCAGCACGCGAACCTTGCCAGTCCCGCTCTCGGTCTCGAATACTCTACCCAGCCGGCCAACGTACGGCATCTCCTTGATCGGGTCCAGGGGGGTGTTGGGCAGGTTCAGCGCCACCAAGAAAGCGCCTGCCAACAGTGCCAAGCTGATGATGCCCGTGATCAGTCGGCGACTGCCACGGGTCACCGCCCAGAGCAGTCCGAAGACGAACATGGCACTGAGAAAGCCCAGCCAGGGGCCACGGCTCTGGCTGAAGAAGATGGCTAGCATCTGTGCCAGGAAGATGAATAGGTAGCCTGTGGCCTGGATGAACGGTGGGGCGAGATCGTCTTCTGCTTGTACCAGGCTGGCGAATCCTTCCAGGAGGCGCATCATGGTTAGCGGAATAACCATGATCAGATAAGCCGCAACGAAGATCGAGTTGCCCATGCTGGATGCCACGCGGGTCGTCACGTCCCCCAGCCACGGTAGCGGGTCCAGCCCATAGTGCTGGATCAGACCGTAGAGTGCCACGGGCAAACTGGTCAGGATAATAGCCGTGATCAGCCGATCCAGTTGTTCCCGCGTGCGAAGGCCTTGAAGGATTAGCAGAAAGATGATTATGTAAGCCAGAGTCGTATACGTGCCCTGTAACCGCTGGTACGAGCCCCAGAAGCTGAGGCGTGGGGCGACGGAGGTGCCAGTGCTGAGGAGGTACACAGCGACCAGCAGGAGGGTGGGCAGGACCAGGGGAGTGGCTCGGATTAGATGCAGGATGCGGGATGCGGGATGCGGGATGCGGGATGCGGGATGCGTGTTGTCTCTTGCGGGGACCGAGGTGGTCAGGCCGGTGTCGAGCACTTTCACGAGCCAGGCCAGGGCCATGAAGAGAGCGATGGAGCGCAGCAGAGTGAGTTTGTCTGGCTCGAAGACGCGGCTGGAGTAGACGTTGAAGAAGAGGGGAACGGTTATGACGGCGGCCAGCCAGCCGGCTTCGATGACGTAATCGCAAAAAACGCTCAGTTTCGTGGTGCGCATGGTGCGCCAATTATACCCAACTGCCAGATGGCTGACAAACCAGGACTGCTGCACCAGCCAGGAGCCGAGCATGGACAACCTCGGCCCTGATGACTTCGCCCAGTTGCCGATGGTGTATCCGTAGACTGGCCTGAAACTGGAACGAAAAATCGGGGGCAGCCAGACGGCGATCTGGCTGCCCCCGATTCGGTCTTAGCTGAGTACAACCTTTATTCTAGTTTTGGT
>JBHHXF010000175.1:0-7301 GCA_046756905.1 Anaerolineae bacterium
GTGCCTGCATGGTCCAGCATGGCTACGCCGCGACCGTAGTCGCTTGATCTGCTATATGTGCTGAACCAGACCGTGTTCTGCCACTGGGGATCGTCCTGCGGACCGAACACGATGGCGTCAACGTCGTTGGTCGGCAGCCCATCGGAGGTTCTGAACTGCTCGTAGTCCAGCGCTCGATCCTCGTCGTAGCGAAAAGCCAGAACGCCTTTGCCGCGCATGGTAGTCCAGACGTAGCCGCTAGAATCCAACTTCAGTTGGCCAACGACACAGCCAAAGTGGGCGCTTTCCTCGCAGTTCCAGGTTTTCCAGTCATCATCTTCAAGCTCGGCGGTGCCGGCGTGGTCCAGCCGGCTGAGCCCACCGTAGATCGGCAGCCAGTTGCCTTCGGGGTTGTCACTGCCCGTATCAAACTGGCGAAACTCCCAATGCCTATCGGTGGCCACCCACAGGCGATTGCCAGGCACCGGCAGAATGTCGGTGATGTTGTCCGATGCCAGGCCAAGTGTGATCTCTCCTCGATTATGGGTAATCGTATTCTCGACGTTGTAGGTGTAGAGCCACTCGTCGTCGGTTGGGTCCAGAGTGCCCTTAATGTCCACCTTGGCCAGGCCGCCACCTGTAAAGCCCTCCTCCTCAGTCTCCGTATCAGTGTCCCAATATTGGCTGGTGCCGATCCACAGGTAGCCGGCCTCGTCGAAGGCGATGGCGCTGACGCGGTCGGAGGGCAGATTGCCGGCTGTGGTCGCGCGAGTGAAGGTGTACCACACGTCATCAGCCTTTTCCGGCGTTCTGTTGTCATCCAGGGCGCTCAGGCCGTGGTTCGTGGCGAACCACTTGTTACCGTCGGAATCGATGAATATGTCGCGCACGGTGTTGCCCGCAAGACCGTCCTGGGGTTTGAGGAATTGCACGAAGGTGCCATCCGTGGTGTTCCAGCGGACAACGCCGCCGGCTCGCGTGCCAGCCCAAAGGACATCGCCTTGCAGTTCCAGCGTGAGGATGTCGTCACCATTGGCGTAGGTGTACCAGTCGCCCTCGGGCGGGAAGGGCGTCGCCTCCTGGGCTGTTGTGGACCGGGGGCGGGTGGGTGAGGTCGGCCAGTTGATGAGGATTACGCCGAGGATGAGAATGGCAGCGAACAGGACGCGAAGCTGTAGTGTGCCAGATGCCGTGCGGCGCTGGTTCAAAACCGATCCTCCTGAAGAGCGAGATAGAATGTGTTCATACAAACGAACGCACCTGACAGGTCAGGCGCGTGTTACGGGCAGTGGATGGTACTGGCAGGGGCGAAGTATACCAGAGACAGATGCCGGGGTCAAGCTTCTGCTCGTTGAATAGGACGCTGAAGAGAATGGGGGGATACGTGAAAAGGCCGGCGCAGGGAGCGCGTAGGCAAGTTGTCGGGCAGCCGTTAAGCGCTGTAAGTTAGACCTTGCCTCTTGGGTCTGGTATAATTCTGTCCATGCACACACGCATCAGCCGGCTCGCAGACAAGACGATGGAGGCCACCATCTTGGTGGCTGTGCTCGCCATTCCCCTCTTCCTCAACCCGTACAGCGCCCGCGTGTTCGAGGGCGAGAAAGTGGGCCTGTTGCGAGCCCTGGCCACCATCGCGGCCGCCGCCTGGCTAGTCCGCTATCTGGAAGCGCGCTGGATCGGTGAGCGACCATCGCCCCGTCGCGATGCGCGTCGACACACGCCGGGACCTTCACTTCGGGAACAGCCCGCACTCCTAGCCGCTTTGTTGATGGGGTTGGTGACTTTAATCGCCGGCGTCGCCTCCATTTCACCGCGCCTCAGCTTGTGGGGCTCTTACCAGCGTGGCCAGGGGATTCTGACCACACTGAGCTATCTGGTCCTGTTCTTTGTGACGCTCAACACCTTCAGCCACGCTGATCGTCGCCGGCGGTTGATAAGCACACTGCTCGTTGCCAGCGCGCCTGTGACTCTGCTCGCCGTGATCCAGTTCGCCGGCCTCGATCCCCTGCCCCTGCGCAGCCTGGAACCATCCCGCGTCTATGGCACCCTCTCGAATCCCATCTTTCTGGGCGCTTACCTGGTGATGCTCATTCCGCTGACTCTGTCCCAAATCGTGCGCTATGCGGTCGCATCCGCCGGCCTGCGATGGGGCGGGCTGCTGGGATACGTGGCGCTGCTGGCGTTGCAATTGGCGGCCGCGTTCTTCTCCAGCAGTCGTGGGCCGGTGTTGGGAGTCTTGGCCGGCGTGTTCCTGTTTCTATTCCTGTGGGCGCTTCTGAGTCGCCGGCGCTGGATCGCCGGTGGCCTGTTGTCCGTTGCTATCATTGGTGTTCTTGTGTTGACTGTGCTGGCGCTGCCGAATACGCCATTGGAGTCGCTGCGCGGCGCACCCGTCATTGGGCGCTTTAGCCAGATCATGGAGAGCGGGTCGGCTCGCGTGCGCGTGCTGATCTGGGAGAGTGTGGTGGATCGCTTCGCCGGCCAGCCGGACCGCCTGGCCTTGGGCTTCGGCCCGGAGTCAACGCAGGCGGCGCTGCTTCCGACCTATCAGCCCCAGTTGCGTCACCTGGAGCCGGAACGCCTGCCAGATCGGGCGCACAGCCTGGTGCTGGAAACGCTGGTAACGACTGGCATGGCCGGCGTAATCAGCGTCTTGTTGCTGTTCACCGCTCTATTTTACACCGGCTTGCGGAGTCTGGGCCTGGTCGAGACTCCCCGATTGCGAAACCGCTGGCTGGCGCTGATTGTGGCCGGCGTTGGTCTGGGGGCTCTCATCCCTCGATTGGCGGCGGGCGACTGGACTTTCGCCGGCCTGGGAGTTGCCCTGGGCATGGCAGCCGCGCTGGTAGCGTTCCTGATTTCACTGCTATGGGGTGTCCAGTTCGACGAAGGAGCTGTGCTCAGCGATCGCTCGATTCTCATCGCCGGCGTGCTGGCAGCGTTGGCCGGCCATCTGGTCGAAGCCAGCGTTGGCATTCGGGTGACGACTACAGAGAGCGTCTTCTGGGTGCTGGCCGGCCTGCTGGTCGTGTTGTCCTTCGCACGCGAAAAAGAGGCCATCCAGGCACCAGGCTCACAGGCAGGGCGCGAACCAGGCGGCATCACGCTGATCTGGAACCCCGAGGTGGCGGCCCTGGGGCTGCTGGGTGGGGTGATGCTTTCCACGCTGGCTTTCAGCGTGTTTCTGCTGCCCGGCGCCAGCGTGCCCACATCGGTTGCTGGTCGCTGGGCGCTGCTGATTGGGGCCTGGGCGCTGGCCGGCCCGCTGTGGCTTGGGCCGCCGGATGCCAGTTCCAGGCCCGGTACCGGCTGGCTGTACCCGCTGGTTTCCCTGGTGTGGGCCGTGCTGTTCATCGCGCTGCGGACGGTTGTACCGACGCTGGGTGGTGATGCACTGACCCTGCTGAACCTCTACGCCCTCTGGATGCTGACCTCGCTGGTTGTTATCGTGGCGCTGCTGCCACGCAGGCCGGCTGAAAAAGCTACTTCGCCAGTCTGGCTGACGCCGGTATATGCGGCGCTGGGGGTTGTGGTTCTTGGGCTGGTGGCATTGCTATTCGTCAAGCCGCTGTATGCTGACATCTACCTGGAGGCAGCCCAGTCCAGTGCGGAGGCCGGCCAGTGGCCTGAGGCTCTGGCCTTCTACCGGCAGGCTGCGGAGGAGTCGGCAAATGTTGATGTGTATCAACAGAACCTTGGCGAAGCGTACGCCACGGCTGCCCATCTGACCCAGGACGCTGGTGAGCGGAACGCCCTGTTCCAGGCTGGCCGACAAGCATTCCAACAGGCAGTGACTCTCAATCCGGCCAATGCAGCACATCGCTTTAATCTGGCGCATCTGTACCTGTTGTGGGGTCAGGCGACTAGCGACGCCGCCCGCAGGACGGCGTTGCTAGATCAAGCTGCGAATCTCTACCAGCGGGCAGCCTCCGAAATGCCGATGGACCCCAGGGTGTGGGTGGAGTGGGGCCAGGTTCTGCAAGCTCAGGGCAACGCGGACGCGGCCTTGGAGAAGTTCGGCGCCGCTCTCGAGTTGGACCCACGCGATGCACAGGCGTATTTTCAGATGGGCATTCTCTACCACCGCAGCGGCAAGACAGAGCAGGCGATGCAGATGTACCAGCAGGCCATCGAGCTGGAGCCTGATCGGCCGGAGGCGTATCGCGCGCTGGCAGACCTTTATCGGGTGGGGGGCCGGCTCGTTGACGCGGTGACGGCCCAGCAGCGGGCAGCGGAGCTACAGCCAACAGACTACACCATTCACCAGAACCTGGCGCTGCTCTACCGCGACCTCGGCCAGATCCAGAATGCCGTGGCAGAGGCCAGGCTGGCCCTGCGCTATGCGCCGCCGGATCAGCAGCCGGCTCTCCAGGGCTTCATTCAGTCATTGCTGGCATCGAGTGCCCCATAACCCTGCTGCCCCTGAGTTCGTTGTAGGTGATGATACGACATGTCCAGGGACGCTTGATAGGTTGAAATCCTTTCGTAATTCATTCACAACCCAACCTTGCGAAGGTTCAGCGAGAACTTCGTGGCCAGAGTAGCCTTTCCTCAGCCGACAATGCTCCAATTGCCAGGGTCGCGTGGAACCTTCGCAAGGTTTGCCGCTCTGGGCTACGAAATTCGCCGCTCTGCGAGCTCAAGCAGTTGAACTCCCAGCGGGAGTGACGAAAATCGTAGCCGTGAGTGGAAGGCGGCCGCTGTTTGGCCGCCTGGAACTCGCGGCGGGATTGTGACAGTCTACAGAACATGAATCAAGCCCTGCTCTCCTGCCCCTGCCCCCTGGCTCCCCAGCTCAGAATGGAGGTGCATTCAACGTGGGAAGACTGGTGCGTCTGACGCTTGTGGCCGGGTTCTGTGCCGGCCTACTGCTCATGGGCAACATGGGCGCCAACAATCCGCCGGTGAGTGGTGGAGAGGCTCTATTGCAGGTGACGCCCTCACCAACCGAGGATACCTGCCCCGCGTTCCCCATAGGTTCGCGGGACTTCCAGTTGTATATGAGCGAATCTCCCCTGGATGACCCCCAGAATCCACCCGACCCCCAGGTGATCTTCGAAGAAAACATTCCATCAGTTCACGCCGTGTTTCGCACACCGTGCGGTCCGGCGTGGGACCCGGCACAAGAGTTCACAGTGAGCGTTTCCATTGTGAATGACGCCACAGGCGGATTGGCCTTCGACTCGGGTCCGATCACCTTGCCATTGAACCAGTGGTACTCTGTTGAATGGGCAGCCGGCATCGGTCGTGTGATTCCCAGCACGGCGTATCGCTCGACTCTTTACTGGCTGGATTCGCCGAAAGCGAGCAGCCGGCTGCGGCAGCAGATCGAATGGATCGTCGGGGTTTCCGTGCAGTTTAACCGCGAGTCCTACAATGGGGACGAAGCGGCCAGACTGACCGTCGTGGACCCTGGGGTCGATGGGCCGGCTGTAACCGTGCGGGTTTACAGCCAGACTGATCAAGAGGGAATTAACGTTGATCTCGCGCGGGCGGGACAGGCAAGTTTCAGCACAGAGCAGGCCGGCACGAGCGTCCGCTTCTGTGAAACATGTACCGGCAGTGACGATGTGGAGAATATCCTGCAAGTCACCAACGAGGACCTGCTGATCGCCATGTATCAGACCGGTGGGGAGACCTTCACGGACGAGGCGCGGTGGTACCGGCCGAATTTCACGCCAACGCCTACCTGGCCGCCTTCTCCGACGGCCGGCCCGCCCACGCTGACGCCGACACCCGGTCCATCGCCCACAGGGACACCAGTGACGCCATCTCCAACCCCCACTCCCACGGAATTCCCCTGGGCGACCATCGTCCCGGTGACATCTGTGCCGGGCCAGTATGACGTTGGCTTTGTTAGTTCAGATCTTCCAGACAAAAATCTCCTGGGCCACGACGCTGTGTGGTCAGGGAGTCACAACATCCAGGGGCGACAGAAGCTCTACGGGGCCTTCCGCTTTGATTTGAGCAGCGTGCCGGCCAATGCCCAGATCACCGAAGCCTGGCTCGACGTCGTTGGGCGTTACAGCAGGGTGGATCCCGGGCTTGGGGGGGAATGGATGCTGAAGATCCTCGACGGAACGGCTGATGGCACGTGGACCGGTGGCGGGTATCCCTATTTCCCCACGTATCGGACGCTGGTGGAGCAGCCGGCCACCGTCGTGCCCGTCGGCACGCCGATGCGCCCGCAGGATCTGGCGAATGATGTGACCAATCGTTTCGTCTTCAGTCCAGCCGCACGAGATTTCCTGGAAACGCGGCTGGGGGCCGGTCAGATGTCACTCCGGTTGGACGGACCGCTGGTGAACCAGTTCCAGAGCTTCTCGTGGTACACGGGCTATGACCCGGAAGTTGCGGCCAAGAAGCCGGTGCTGCATCTGGTGTATCGCGTTCTGGGGGCCACCTGGACACCCTCTCCCACACCAGAGGTCTCACCCACGCCCACAGCCACCGCAACGCCCACGGCTACCGCGACGCCGACCGGCACCCAGGAGCCGACTGCCACAGCAACCGCGACTTCCACACCCGCTATCTCCTTCGACCAGCCGGAGTACTACACAACAAGCGCTGAGGCTGTGATTGAGGTTATAGATGGCCGGCGGAATCTGGATCCCATCATCGTGGAAAGCATCGATGTTCACGTGCGCAGTCAGACAGAGCCATCGCTGCCCGGCCTGCGACTTTCGTTGACAGAGACCAGCAGCAATAGTGGGCGATTCACAGGGAATCTGGGATTTTCCACCATCGGGAGTAATCCTACCCTACGTCAGATACATGTAAGCGACGGCGACTGGATAGAGGCTATCTTTGCCGATCTGGAGCCGGCGGATGCCCGCTGGTACGCTCAAGCCCCGACCCCGACTCCAACAGCCACATCCACGCTGACTCCCACAGCGACTGCCACGGCGACTCAAACATCTACTCCGACGTCAACACCGACTGCAACGCCGCCGGCCTGGGTTGCCTTCGACCGCGAGGAATACACATCGGACCTGGCCGAAGCGGTGCTGACCGTGCTGGACCCCAATGCGAACGCCAACCCCGGACAGGCAGAGACGATTCCGGTCTACGTCAGCAGCGATACCGACCCGCGAGGCATCTCGATAATGGTCCGTGAGACCGGCATAAGATCGGGGTTGTTCACATCAACTGCTGCCGGACGCAATCTCTACCTCTGTTGGCAGTGCACGGAAAGCAATCAGGACGAAGGCATGTTGAAGGTATCGGATGGGGATGAGCTGACGGCGTTTTACTCCGACCCTGTTCATCCCGATTGCTGTCGCGACACGGCATGGTGGTATCTTGCCCAGGCGCCGGCCACA